>CAYYBN010000079.1:0-7967 GCA_964470225.1 uncultured Methylotenera sp.
AATGAAGCTGCTGGAAAATGCGCAAAACAACGCCGGAAAAGCCGACCAGCTTCTCAATATGAATGGCTAACGATAGGCATATTATCGGCATAGTCCAACGTTTTCTTTAGGAGCAAGCCATGATTCGTTCATTATGGATTTCAAAAACCGGCCTCGATGCACAACAAACCCAAATGGATGTTATTGCCAACAACCTGGCCAACGTCAGTACCAGCGGGTTCAAACGCTCACGCGCGGTGTTTGAAGATTTGCTCTATCAAAATATTCGTCAGGTAGGCGCACAAACCTCGCAACAAAGTCAGTCCCCCAGCGGCTTGCAACTGGGCACTGGCGTGAAACCGGTGGCCAGCGAGCGCATTTTTACCCAGGGCAATTTACAACAGACCGGCAACGATAAAGACGTGGCGATACAGGGCGATGGTTTCTTTCAGGTGTTGATGCCGGATGGCACCACTGCATACACGCGTGATGGTTCATTTCAGGTCAACAGCAATGGTCAACTGGTCACGGCCAGCGGATATCCGGTACAACCGGCCATTACCGTACCTGCCAACGCACAAAGCCTGACCATCGGTCGCGATGGGGTAGTCACCATTACCACCCCCAACTCCACTGCCAACACGCAGATTGGCGCCTTGCAACTGGCCACTTTTATCAACCCGGCCGGTTTGCAGGGCAAGGGCGAAAACCTGTTTGTCGAAACCACGGCTTCCGGCAACCCGAATGCCAGCGCGCCCGGTAGTAACGGTGCCGGCGTATTGTCACAAGGCTATGTGGAAACCTCCAACGTCAATGTGGTAGAAGAGCTGGTCAATATGATACAGACCCAGCGCGCCTACGAAATTAACAGCAAGGCCATTACCACCTCTGACCAGATGTTGCAGAAACTCAGCCAACTGTAAGCGCACCATGAAATTGATTGCCTACCCCATGATTAAAACATTGGCCAGCCTGACAAGACCTTGGTCTAGACTGGCTTTAGCCAAAGTACCTTTGCTGGCAATGACGCTGTTAAGCGCTTGTGCAGTGGCGCCGACCAGCATTGTACAAACGCCCACCACCGCCAAACCGCAACCGGTGGCGGCCAGTCAGCGCACCGAAGGCGCCATTTTCAACCAGAGCGGCTACCGGCCATTGTTTGAAGACCGCAGGCCACGCTATGTTGGTGACATTGTGACGGTGCTGATTACTGAAAACACGGCTGCGACCAAGGCCAACGACAACGAGAAAAGTAAAGACTCCAGCAACGACAGCTCGATTACAGCCCTGTTTGGCAAGGCATTCCCCAAGGCAGCGGTGAGTGCGAGTTCAAGCGGCGCTTACAAGGACAAAGCCACTGCCGATGCCAGCAATTCATTTAATGGTGCCATCACCGCCACGGTGGTGGACGTGCTGGCCAACGGCTATTTAGTGGTCAGCGGTGAGAAACAAATCGGGCTGGACAAAGGCACCGAGTACGTCCGCTTTTCCGGCGTGATTAACCCAGACTCGATTACCCAGGGGAATCAGGTACCTTCCACCAAAGTGGCGGATGCGCGTATTGAATACCGTAGCAATACCAAGCTGGATGCTGCCGAAGTGCTGGCGATTTTTTCGCGGTTTTTCCTGACTGTGTTGCCCTAGGAGCCGTGTCATGCGTATGCTAACCTCTTCAATACGTCATCTGACCCAGCACTGTCCAGCCATACACCACTGCCTGCAAGCTGTGCTATTACTATATATAATTGTGCTGACGCCACTGGCCCATGCCGAGCGCATCAAAGACATTGCCAACATTCAGGGCGTGCGCGCCAACCAGCTGATAGGTTATGGGCTGGTGGTCGGTCTGGATGGTACTGGTGACCAGACTACACAAACGCCGTTTACCGTACAAAGCATCATCAGCATGCTGAACCAGATGGGCATCACCATTCCGGTGGGCACCAGCCTGCAATTAAAAAATGTGGCTGCGGTCATGGTCACCAGCGCATTGCCGCCGTTTGCACAACCCGGCCAAACGTTGGACATTACCGTTTCGTCCATGGGCAATGCCAAAAGCTTGCGGGGTGGCACCCTGCTGATGACGCCGCTCAAAGGTGCAGACGGGCAAATTTATGCCATGGCTCAAGGCAATCTGGTGGTCGGTGGCGTGGGTGCCGCTGCCAATGGTAGCCAAACCCAGATTAACCACCTCAGCGTCGGTCGCATTTCTGATGGCGCCACCGTCGAGCGCGGATTACCCAACGGCTTGCTCAGTCAAGACGTGGTCAGGCTGGAACTCAAGGAAAGTGACTTTTCCACGGCCAACAACGTGGTGGAAGCCATCAATAAAAAATTTGGTGGTCTGACCGCACAAGCAGAAAGTGGTCGAGTCATTCAGGTACGTCCACCAGCACAAATGAGCCGGGTGGCATTTCTGGCCAATCTGGAAACCGTCAATGTGGCGCTGGCTGCGACACCGGCCCGGATTATTCTGAATGCCCGCACTGGATCGGTGGTGATGAACAAAGCGGTGACGCTGGACAGTTGTGCCGTTTCACATGGTAATTTGTCCGTGGTGATTAATACTTCACCAGTCATCAGCCAGCCCGGCCCGTTCTCAAATGGCCAAACGGTATCAACAGCAGTGTCGGAGATCAATATCAATAAAGAACCCGGCAAAGTGGTGAAACTCAGCAACAGTGCCACTTTGGCTGATGTGGTCAAGGCGCTGAATGCCATTGGCACCACACCGCAAGACTTGCTGGCCATTTTACAAGCCATGAAGGCCGCCGGTGCGCTGAACGCCGATCTGGAAGTGATTTAAGGCGGTGAACGATGAACAGCCGTATAGACCCCAACAGCTTGGCTATCGACAGTAATGCGCTGAACGGCCTCAAGCGCTCGGCACAAGCGGACTCACCAGACACGATACGCGCCGCAGCTAAACAGTTTGAAGGCGTATTGATGCAGATGATGCTGAAAAGTATGCGTGACACGGTGCCGCAAGATGGCGCCTTTGATAATGAACAAAGCCGCATGTTTAGCGGCATGCTTGACCAGCAACTGAGCACCCAACTCAGCCAGAAAGGGCTGGGCTTGAGTGATTTGCTGGTGAAACAACTGACTAAAAGCCCAGCCGCTCAGGCGGGCTTCACCACGTCTACACCCGCAAGCACCCCCAGCAACGCTGCGGCGGGAAGCACACCGGCCCCCATGACATCAAGTTTATCTGGGTCAAGTGTATATGGCGCAAATTTAACGGGCGGCTTCACACCCTCAGGCCAACACACCAGACAGCGCATGGTCCAACTCATGCAACAAACGGCGGATAACTTGTCCGGCGTGACCCTGCCAGCCAATGCAATGGTTGGTACCTTAAGCCAATGGACCCAAAGCGCTTTACTTGCACAAAACAGCGCAATGTCAGCAGCTACAACGCAAGTAAGCGGGTTACAACAATCGAACGGGGTATTGAGCAAGACAGCACAGTTTATCCAGTCCATGTTGCCACACGCCCAATCGGCCAGCGCCAGTTCTGGCATCCCTGCCCGCTTTATGGTCGGTCAGGCGGCACTGGAAAGTGGCTGGGGTAAACACGAAATTAAAACATCAGACGGCCAGCCTTCCTATAACCTGTTTGGCATCAAGGCGGATGCCAGTTGGACCGGCAAGGTCGCCACTACCGTCACCACCGAATATGTCCATGGTGTCAAACAGCAACGGACAGAACAGTTTCGTGCCTACGAGAGTTACAGCGATGCCTTTGCTGATTATGCACGGCTGATTTCGCAAAACCCGCGTTATCAGAACGCCATGCAGCAAACCCACAATGCCGGCGCCTATGCCCAAGCGTTGCAGCAGGCAGGTTATGCCACCGATCCGCTGTATGGGCATAAGCTGTCACGGGTGATTGCGCAAATCAGTGTCTGAGACAACTGACATTAAAGAAATTGGCTGCGCTGCCGTTAGGCAAACTAACACATGCTCACATGCAGTGGCCACTGGCAGTCAGCACCTGCGCAAGCCAGGGCAGAGATACGATAAAAGGTCAGGCTTATGTCCAATATTTTAAACATCGGTAAAAGTGCGCTGAACGCAGCGCAAATCGGTATTGCCACTACCGGGCACAACATCGCCAACGCCTCTACGCCGGGCTACAGCCGGCAATCCATCGTACAGGCCGCCGCCGAGGCACAAAACTTTGGCTATGGCTTTGTCGGTCAGGGCACCGACATTGTTGGCGTGCAGCGGGTGTATAACGACACCATGGCGCGCCAGATGATTAACACTACGGCCTCCAGCGCTGCTTCCAGCGCCTACTACGGGCAAATCAGCGAAATCAACAGCATGTTGTCGGACGAAACTGCTGGCCTGAATCCGGTCATGAACCAGTTTTTCAGTGCAGTCAGCGCCGCTGCCACCAACCCGACCGATGTCGCCACCCGACAAACGCTGCTGTCATCGACCCAGTCGATGATAGACCGTTTTAGCAATATCAATAGTCGACTGGATGACATGCGCAGCAGCATTAATACCCAGGTTGATGCCAGTGTGTCTTCTATCAACAGCTACGCCAAACAGATTTCGGCCTTGAATGTCACCATAGACAAAGCCCTGAGTTCGACCGGCAACCCACCCAATGACCTGATGGATCAACGTGACCATTTAGTCGCGCAATTGAGCAGCCAAATTAAAACATCGGTCATCAAGCAAAACGACGGCACCTATAATGTGTTTGTTGGCAATGGCATGCCGCTGGTGGTGGGCAAAGACGCCTACCAGTTGTTTACCCGCGCCAGCTACACCGATGCCAGCCGGCTGGAAGTGGCCTATGGCGACCCGGCGAATCCGAAAATCATCAGTGGTGACAGTTTGCCCGGTGGAGAGTTGGGTGGGATTTTACAATTCCGTAGCGAGACGCTGGATACCGTACAAAACCAGGTCGGGCAACTGGCGGTCACCATCGCCAGCCAGTTTAATAGCCAGCATCAGCAAGGCTATGACCTGAATGGAGCCGCCGGCCAGGCCTTTTTCAGTGTCGCCAGCCCGGTGAGTGTTAGCAGCAGCTTGAACAGCGACCAGTCCAAACTGGTGACCGCACAGATTACAGACAGCACACAACTCACCAGCAGCAACTATGCGCTTAAATATAACAATGGCCAGTACAGCCTGACGCGACTGGCCGACAAATCGGTGGTGTGGCAAGGCAGCACCCTGCCGGCGACCGTCGATGGCCTGACGCTTTCCATCAACAGTACAACCCCAGCCGAAGGCGATGAGTATTTAATCAAACCGACACAGTATGCCGCCAGCCAATTAGGCATGTCGGTGAGCAATGTCGACAAAATTGCGTTGGCAGGTGCGGCCAATGCCGGCATCAATGACAACCGCAATGGCTTGAAACTGGCCGCGCTGGCCAATGCCACCAATGTCAAACTGGTGGGAAATAGCACTGGCCGCAACTATGCGCAAGCTTATGCGCTGATGGTCAGTGGTGTGGGTACCAAAACCAATGAGTTGAGTATTACCAGCAAGGCCGATGCCACGGCATTGGAGAGTGCCATCAACGCCATGCAGTCTGAATCCGGCGTTAATCTGGATGAAGAAGCGGCCAATTTATTGCGTTATCAGCAAGCCTATCAGGCCGCTGGCAAAATGATGCAAATTGCCAGCCAGCTATTTGAAATTCTATTACAAATGGGTCAGTAAGTATCCCGAGGGCCATGACCATGAGATTAAGTACCAACGCTATTTTCCAGTCTAATACCAACCGCATGATGGACATGCAGTCGCAGGTCAGCCGTCTAAACCAGCAGATTGCCACTGGTAAGCGGATTACCTCACCGGCCGATGATCCGGTAGCGTCGGCGCGCTTGCTCGAGTTGAACCGCGCGCGCGAAATGAACGCCAACTATGCGGCGACACGAAAAACAGCCGAAACCACGCTACAAACCTATGAGGCCAATCTGACCAGTGTGACCGAAACCGTGCAGACTATACAGTCGGCACTGGTGGCTGCCGGCAATGGGGGCTACAGTAACCAGCAACGGGCGGGCATTGCCAACGAGTTACAAGGCAAACTGGATACCTTGCTGGGTCTGGCCAATGCTCGTAATGGCCAAGGCAACTATCTGTATTCTGGCTACCATGTCGATACGGCGGCCTTTAGTAGCAGCGGCAGCTATCAAGGGGATACCGCGCGCCTGAACCTGCAAATTGAGTCACAAAGCCAGATGGCCACCACCTTTACAGGCGATAGCGTGTTTCAGGCCAATGGTAACGACGTGTTTGCCACCTTGCAATCGATGATAGGCTTGCTGAATACGCCCATCACAGATGCCACCACGCAAACCGCTTTCCAAACCGGCCTCAAAGACGGTTTAAATAAAATGCAGGGGGTGCTGGATCAGGTCTTAAACACCCGGGCAGAAATTGGCAGCAAGCTGAATCAGCTGGATACGCTGAATACCGCGGGTGACGACGTTGATTTGCAATACACCACCGCCATCTCCAGCTTGCAGGATCTGGATTACGCGCAGGCACTGTCGGACTTGTCCAAACACAGCACCATCCTCGAGGCAGCCCAAAAAGCCTTTGTTACGACCTCGCAGCTGTCATTGTTCAAACTGATTTGAAGTTTAAACGGATTGATGCCGGTGCAGGCTTGACGATAGATTGAGGCGACTTTAGCGAAGTTACGGGTGTAGTACTTGCAGCATGCTGAGTTGACTGTTGACCAGCCACTGCGAGATGGGTTGCACCATGGCAGACAGGCCAAGCAAGGTCATGACCAGCCCAACACTGATGGTGATCGGAAAACCGATACCAAAAATATTCAGTTGTGGTGCGGCTTTGGTCAGCACCCCCAGCGCCATATTGGTGATGAGTAAACTGGCCACCACCGGCAACGACAGCATCAGGCCCTGGCGGAATAACTGGCTACCCAGCAAGGCCAGACCCTGACTGTTCAACTGCCAGCCAGCCGCGCTAATCGGCATGACGTCAAAACTGCGGGCCAGCGTGGCAATCATCAACAAATGGCCGTCTATGCTCAAAAAAATCAGCAGGCAAAACATGACCAGAAACTGACCAATGGCCACCGACTGCCCCTCGCTTTGCGGGTCATAAAAACTGGCAAAGCCTAAGCCCATGCTCATGCCTATCATAAAACCGGCCAGTTCAACCGCTGCAAACAATAGACGCATGACAAAGCCCATGCTGATGCCAATCAGAAACTGCGCCAGCAAAGTGAAGAGTGCCTGTAATGAAAAAATTTCCAGTGTCGGCACCTGCACGGTAGGCATGACTGCCAGCGTCAGCACAAAGCCCACTGCCAGCTTGATACGGTTAGGCACTGCCGGATGGCTTAACAGCGGCGCAACGGCGACAAAGCCCAAAATACGTGTCAACGGCCATAACCATTGCAGTACCCATTGTTGCAGGTCACCGGCATGCAGTGTCAGCATGGCAGGCCTTAACTAGTTTACCAGTTGCGGGATGCTGGTAAACACACGGTGCATATAGTCAACGAGTGTGATCAGCATCCAGTGACCAGCCAACAATAGCACGGCCATCACACCGATGAGCTTGGGGATAAATGACAGGGTCTGTTCGTTAATCTGCGTCGCGGCCTGAAAAATACTGATAAACAGACCAATGACCAATACCGTGCCGAGCACTGGCGCAGCAACCAGCAAGGTGGTCTGCATGGCTTCACTGCCCATTTGCAATACTTGTTCTGGAGACATACTAATTCCTTGGTGAAAATTAAACGGCTGAAGCTAAACCATTACATGACAAAGCTTTGTGCCAGCGAGCCGATAATCAGCTGCCAGCCATCCACCAATACAAACAGCATCAATTTGAATGGCAGCGACACGATGGAAGGTGAAACCATCATCATGCCCATGGACATCAACACGCTGGCCACCACCATGTCAATAATCAAAAAAGGGATGTAAATGGCAAAGCCAATCTGGAAGGCTGTTTTGAGCTCACTGGTCATG
>CAYYBN010000080.1:0-7899 GCA_964470225.1 uncultured Methylotenera sp.
ATAATCGGCTGTGCTGCGGCGAGGCCACGCTTAGGAAAGCATGCAATGGGGCGAGTCATGCAGTCGACCATGCTAAACTGCGACTTTCATCGCGTATATGTTTGGCCTGAGACCATGGAAACCACTGTGAATATCAAGGATGCCTGCCTGGACGCGGCCTATGCCATCATTGCCGAACAGGGCCTGGATCAGCTCAGTTTGCGTGAGGTATCGCGGCGCCTGAATATTTCGCATCAGGCACCGTACAAACACTTTCCATCCAAAGACCATCTGCTGGCCGAAGTGTTGTCGCGTTGTTTCCGGCGCTTTGCCTACGCGCTGGAACACCGCGAAGCACATACTGATGCCGATGACAGTTTGCGCGCCATGGGCGTGGCTTACTTGCAGTTTGCCTTGCAGCATCCGCTGGAATACAAGCTCATGTTTGGTACGCCGTGGCCAGAAAGTGCCAAAAGTGACGACATGATTAACAACAGCCTGAAAGCCTTTCACGTGTTGAGGGACGCTTTACTGGCGATTTACAAGGCAAGGGGCGAGGTCACTCCGCTTGGAGCCACGACAACTGAAAACACGAGAACTGAAACCACGTTCACTGACATAGAGCAACGCGCAGAACTGGATGCCATTTATATCTGGTCGGTCATGCATGGCTACGCCATGATTTTGCAGTGCAATGTCATGAGCCACATGCACTTGGCGCCGGAAACCCTGCAACAGGCAGCGCAGCATATTTTTGCCCAGGTGCGTAAAAGCCTGGCCTGATTAAAGCCGCGCTTCTGGCGCCGCATGATAGGTGTGGTGGCTTTTTTTTAACACGCGAGGTTGACACTGTCAACTCGCAATCAACATTAGAGGAGTTAACCCATGATGTGTCAACCAAGCCATGTTTTCCCAGCGCGGCGGATAAACCACCGCCGAGTATCTGTGGCCATTTCTGGCTTGCTGGCGGCCATGAGTCTGGTCGCTTGTCAGCCTGAATACAACGGTTCAGACGCCGCGTCCAACGGCAAAACAAAAGCGCCTGTCATGGTGCAAACCATAGTGGTGCAAGCCTACGCGGGCGAAGCCGCTGACCGCCAACACGGGCAGCGTTACCCGGCGGTGGTGATGCGCGACCGCGAAAGCACCTTGTCGTTTAGGGTAGCGGGGGTGATTACGCGCTTGCCCTGGCATGTGGGAGACAACGTACACAAGCAGCAGGAAATTGCGCTGCTGGAAAATGCACCGTATCTGGCCACCCAGAAAAAGCTGCAATTGGAACTGCAAACCATGCAACGGCTCTTGGCGCGTAACGAAACACTGGTGGCCGCAGGTGGCTTACCTGCCAAAGAATTACAAGACCGCAAAGATGCCGCTGCTGCATTACAAGCCGCCTTTGATGCCGCGCAGTATGACTTACAATCCACGGTTAAAACCAGCCCGCACGCCGGGGTAGTGATCGCCAAATATGTCGAGCAGGGTGAAACGGTGCAGGCTGGGCAGCCTATTCTCAAAATTGCTGACAGCAACAGCGCCTTGATAGCGCGTGTCTCGGTGCCTACCGAAATAGCGGCCAGCTTGCGGCCCGGGCAGGCAGCGCGAGTGTATCTACACGCCGAGAATGCGCCAATACAAGCGGTGGTCAGGCGCATCGGCGCTTACAGTTCAACCAGCACTGGCAATGTCGAGGTTGATGTGACCTTGCCAGGTCAGCGCACACTGGCCTCGGGTAGCCTGCTCAGTGTCAGTTTTGATAGCGTGCGCCAAGCCCGGCAGGACTGGGTCAGCCTGCCCGCCGAGGCCGTGGTGTCAATACATAACCAGCAGGTACAAGTGTGGTTGTTACAAGGCCAGCAAGTGCAGGCAGCGCAGGCCAACTTTGTGCAAATGACCGATGAGGCCATGGTGGTCAGTGGCCTGACGGTTGGCAGCAAGGTGGTCACTGCCGGTGCCGGTTTGCTCAGTCAGGGTGACTGCGTGCAAGAGGTGCAGCCATGAACTCGTCACGACAATTCTCACTGATTCGCAGCGCGGTGGCGCGCTGGCAATTCACGCTGGTGATGTTTAGTTTGCTGGTGGTGCTGGGTATCATCGCCTTATTCAACATTCCTAAAACCGAAGACCCGACACTAGACCCGCCGACCTTCGTCATCAATGCCGTGTTGCCCAGCGCCACACCCAGCGAGATAGAGCAACTGCTGACCCGGCCAATTGAAAAAGCAGTGTACAAGCTCGACCATTTGCGCGAGGTACGTTCGCAAAGTAAAAACAGCCTCTCGACCACCCGTGTCGAGTTTGTCTGGGGCACCAACCCAGAGGCCGCCTACGAGCAACTCAACCGCGAACTGAATGCCATCCGCAGCAGCTTGCCCAAAGGCATGCAACGGTTGGAAGTCATCAAGGCACGTCCGTTGGGTGTGGCGTTTTACCAGCTGGCGCTGACCAGCCAGGTGTTGCCTTACCGTCGTTTGGAAAAATTGGCCGAAGACCTGACTGACCAACTCGGCGCCATCCCCGGCATTAACGAGGCACGCTACTGGGGCGAAGTCAGCAGCGAAATGCGTGTGGCGCTAGACCCCTACAAAATGAGTGCGCTGGGCATAACCGCGCCCATGGTCATACACGCCGTGCAGCAGGGCGGGCAAGAGAGCCCCATCGGCCATCTGGTCAATGGCAAGCAAAGCTATGAGCTGCTGTACAAAGGCGCGTATCGTGATAAAGCGCGGCTGGCAGCGGTGCCGGTACGCATACAGCATAACCAGATTGTGCGGCTGGGGGACATTGCGCAAGTGCAGTGGGCTGAGCAGGAACCACAAAGCTGGACGCGCTTTAACGGTCAGCGCGGCTTGCTGGTCACCGTTACCCAATCCAAAAACGAAGACGTGACCCGCCTGACTGCCGCGGTGGATGCGGTGGTGGCGGGCTTTCGTGCCAACCTGCCCGGTGATGTCAAACTGCAAGCTGGCTTCAGACAAACCGACAATGTGCTGGCGCGGCTCAACTTGCTCAAGCGTGATTTTTTAATTGCGCTGGGGCTGGTCTGCATTACCTTGCTGCCTTTGGGGCTGCGTGCCGCCGGGGTGGTGATGGTCGCCATTCCGTTGTCATTGCTGATTGGGCTGTGGCTAATGCAGCAACTGGGCTACACGTTGAACCAGTTGGCCGTGGCTGGTTTTGTGGTGGCGCTGGGCTTGCTGGTAGACGATGCCATCGTGGTGGTAGAAAACATTGCCCGCTGGTTGCGCGATGGCCATAGCCGCCTCGAAGCCGCCGTGCAAGGCACGCAGCAAATCAGCCTGGCCGTGCTCGGCTGCACTGCCTGCCTGATGTTCTCGTTTCTGCCTTTGCTGGCCTTGCCAGAAGGCCCGGGTGAGTTTATCCGCTCCTTGCCGGTGGCAGTCCTCACCACGGTGGCCGCTTCTTTGCTCATCGCGCTGACCCTGATTCCACTGCTGGCCAGCGTCTGGCTGGACAAACACAGTGACAGCGAAGGCAATCGCCTGCTGCAAGGGCTGAACCGTGGCATACAGCGTGTCTATTCACCGCTACTACACTGGTCTCTGCAACACCCGAAAAAAACATTGGCGAGCTTGCTGATGCTGACGCTGGTCAGCATCCCGCTGATTGTGCATATTGGCACCAGCCTGTTTCCCCCGGCGGAAACCCCGCAGTTTTTAATCCGTATTGAGGCCACGCAAGGCACAGCGCTAACAGCCACTAACCAACTCACGCAAAAAGTGGAGACCATACTGCGCACCTTGCCGGAAATCCGCTGGTTTAGCAGCAGCATAGGCCGAGGTCACCCGCAGGTGTACTACAACATCGGCCAACGCGAGCAAGACAGCAGTTTTGCCGAAATCGCTGTTAGCCTGCACCACTGGCATAGCGGCCAGACCCCACATTGGCTGGATAGCCTGCAAGCACGGCTGGCCGGTATTGCCGGTGCCCGCATCACGCTGGTCAAGTTTGTCAACGGCCCGGAAATTGAAGCACCCGTGGTGGTGCGGCTGGTGGGGCCGGACATGCAGGTGCTGCAAACGCTGGCAGGCAAAGCCACCACCCTGCTGCAACAAGTACCGGGCTTGACCAGTATAAAAAATCCGCTGGCACAACCATCCACACATTTAGCACTACAGGTCAACGAAACCGTCGCCGCCGGGCTAGGCGTCAGCGAAGGTAGCCTGCGCGAAAGTGTGCAGGTAGCGGTGAGTGGTGTGCAAGCGGCCAACTTTCGCGATGCCGACCAGGACCAATATCCAGTCACCGTACGCTTGCCCTTGCAGCAGTTTCATGGCGTGCAGGTGTTACAAGACGTGTTTGTGCCCAACCAGACAGGTGAGTTGATCAAACTGAACCGGCTGGCCACGCTGGTGCCAGACTCGGAACCAGCACGTATCGACCGCTTTCAACGCAGCCGCGCAGTGACTATAACTGCCTATGTGCAAGGTGGCATGCTGGTCAGCCGTGCCACGCAAGCGGTGGTCAATACCTTGCAAACACAACTGACACTGCCCCCCGGCTACCGCTGGCAACTGGGCGGTGAAGCCGAAACCCAGTCGCGCAGTTTTGCCGGCTTTTTACCCGCCATTGTCATTGCCTTACTCGGCATACTGGCGGTGCTGGTACTGGAGTTTCAGCAACTGAAAACCGTGCTGGTGGTGTTTGGCATTGTGCCGTTTGGCGTCATGGGGGCGCTGGTGGCCTTGTGGTTAACCGGGCAGTCATTGTCGTTCACTGCCTCGGTGGGACTAATCGCGCTCATAGGCATTGAAATTAAAAACTCCATACTGCTGGTCGACTTTACCGAGCAATTGCGTGCACAAGGCCTGAGCATCCGCGAGGCACTGGCCAAGGCGGGTGAGCTGCGTTTTTTACCGGTATTACTCACCTCGATTACCGCCATCGCCGGGTTGATGCCGCTGGCCATGGAGAACAACGGCCTGTTGTCGCCCACCGCCATCACCCTGATAGGTGGCCTCATCGCCTCCACCCTGCTGGCGCGTATTGCCACCCCGGTCACTTATTTACTGCTTGCCAAGGAGTCCTGACATGCTCAACTTACGTGTAACCCTGCTCGCCAGCCTCAGCCTTAGCCTCAGTGCCTGTGTCCTTGGCCCCAGCATGCAGTCGCCACAACCGGCAATGGCCAGTCAGTGGCGCAATCCACTGCCAGAAAGCACCACCCCCCGCAGTACGCAGCCGTGGTGGCTGGCACTGCGCCAACCCGGCCTCAATGCCGTCATGCAACAGGCACTGAGCGAGAACCTGGATATTCAGCAAGCCATGGCCCGCTACACGCAGGCCACCGCCTATGTGCAAAGTGCTAATGCCGCGCTTTACCCCTCCGCCAACCTCAACGCCGCAGCAGGTCGCATACAGCAATCGCAAAACGCGGGTTTGGGCATACTGTCGCGTGCAGTGCCCGGTGTAGAGCGTGAAGTGGATATAGCGCAGATTAATTTAGGCGCAAGCTGGGAGCTCGACTTTGCCGGTGGCCTCAAACAGAAGAAACGTGCCTACCAAAAACATGCTGAAGCCAGTGCCGATGAAGTGGCTGCCATGCGCTTGCTTATTTCTGCCGAAGTGGCCGACGCCTACCTGCAAATTGCCGGTTTGCAGCAAGCCAGACAACACCTGGCCAACGCCATTACCCTCAATGAACAAGCCTTGAACATCGTCAAACTGCGCGTGCAACTTGGCGAAACTGCCGAGCAAGACTACCAGCAACAACGCAGCCTGTGGCACCAGTGGCGCGCGCAACTACCATTGCTGGATAGTCAAATTGAACAGCAACGCAACCGTCTGGCGGCGCTGCAAGGGCATATGGCCAGCAGCCACCGTGACCACATTCCCATGCTGGGCCTCAACCGGCAAGCCGAGGCGCCCGAACAAGGCCTGCCGGGCGACCTGTTGCGCTACCGGCCAGATATACGCGCCGCTGAAGCCAGACTCACGGCCAGCCACGCCCTCATTGGTGCCACCATGGCGGAGTACTATCCAAAAATCAGCCTGAGCGCGTTGCTCGGCCAGGAGTCAAACGCCTTTGCCAGCCTGGGGCAAAGCCAGTCCACGCTGTTCCAGCGGGTCATTGGCTTACGCTGGCGCCTGTTTGACTTTGGACGCGTCGATGCCCAGGTCAAACAAGCCACCGCCAAACATAAAGAGCAATGGCTGGCTTACCAGCAACTGGTCATCAAAGCCACTGCCGATGCCGAATCTACCCTGTTTCACTTCGCAAAACTGCTAGAGAGCGAACAACAACTACAAGCCAGAAAAACCGCTTATGCGCAAACACTACAAACCGCCAAACAACAATTAGCCGTGGGTGAAATTAGCCAACTCACCTGGTTAGAAAAACAAGTCGCCGCCGAACACATCGACCGACAACTGGCACAAACACAGCTAGAACTCGTCCAAGCGCATATACAGGTAGTGCGCGTGCTTGGTGCGACAGTGTAAACGTCGAAAGCCATAACGCCCGCTAATTACAGGGCATTATGGTTTTTGAAAGATACAGGTATTTCATAGGGTCGCAAGTCAGGCTGGCTAAGTGATTTTTACCAGCTTGAATTCGAAAGTTGCAAATAGATAGATGTTGCTTATGATGAAACAAAATATACCGTTTTGCCTATTGCAAATATTGCGTTTGAGTATGAATGCTGTAATGATTAACAGGTATCTTTTCACGCATTAACGCTAGTCACTTCGGCAGGTGTGTTTCCTGTTGCAGATGTGAAGTAGTCATGTTCGTTGACTAAGAAAAAAACGAACATAAACAATAATTTATTTGTAAAATCAACAAAAGCAAGCAAATGTTAAATTTAAGTTATACACCGATTTCGGTGTCTACATTACGTTAGGCCTATGAACAACTTTTCACGCACCACATTCGCACTTGCAATGTCAATTGCTGCCTTTTTGGCGATTTGTATGTTTAACACTTTTACTCACATATCAGGAATAACCAAGTACAGCGTTATTTTTTTTGCTTTTATAGGCGTGGTTAGTTTTTATGCGTTACCAACAGTTTATGAACCAACTGAAATTAACAATCCAAAATCTTGGGCTTTGTGGGGTATTCTCGCAGCAGTTAAAACTTTAATATTGGTCTTTTTACTTTGGAGTTTTTGTATTGTTGTAAGCGAGCTTTTGATACTAAACAAAATATCAATTTTTGAAGGAGCTATGGGTATTCTCTTTAAGCTCACCCTTGGTGCAATACTTCTCTTTTTACCTGCATATCTTTTATGCACGTTTTTTGGAATGTTATGGGGACTTTACTATGGCTATTCACATAAATCTAAAATTAAACCTAACCAATCCATCAAGCGGGACGCCTAACGGCGCCCCTTATGTCAAACGTTAGACAATAAGGAGAAAAAATGACGTACGTAACAATCGGTTTAACTATGTTTTTTGCGATGCTATTCCCAATTGGCTCTTATTTAATGCAATATTTAGGCGGTGGTATGTATGGCAGTGTTTTTAGGCAGTATCCACCAGTAGTTTTTTTATCAATAAATTTATTACTAACATATATTATTCCACTGATATTCACACTAATTTTCATCAAAAAGACTAATCTAAAATCTAGAGTGCCTCAGCAAATGCCTGGAAAAGTGCTCCTGCTTACTGGTGCAGGATTAATCTTACTCCCTCAGTTATTAAGGCTTTTAACCTCAACTGTACCTGGCGGTGGTGCATCGTTTGCATTAATGAGCTTAGCTGCCCCATTTGTTTTGGCAGCTCACCTATTGTTAATCATTGGTGCAGTTAAACTATTTATGTCGGTAAAACCGTCTGATGAATATGTTTACTCTGAATAGTTTCAGTCTAACCCATCATTCAAGCGGGACGCCTAACGGCGCCCCTTAATTCAAACGTTAGAAAGCAATAATGACACCTCATCAAACACTTGCC
>CAYYBN010000081.1:0-7887 GCA_964470225.1 uncultured Methylotenera sp.
ACCATCATCGAACAATAATATCGTTACAACGAGTTTATTGTCAGAGAAAACCGGGCGTCATGCCCGGTTTTTTTATTGCGTACGTATGTGTAAAGCTAACCCAACACATGAGAGTATAAATTGATTCAATTCTTAAAAATGGTTGTATACAGCCAGATCACTGATTATTCGCTTCACCTACCAAATCCAACCTCACCTTAACATAATGATTTGTTGAGACTATTTTTTGCTATTGGACCTTTCAAATTTTGGCACAAGCTTTGCTGTATAAAAAAGCGCTAAAGTAGTCGTAGTGCATGCCATGTTGCATTAGCAACACAAACATCGCTTGCGCATGAAATAAGTGACGATAGGTTCAACGTTACTTACCCCTCTTTTAAAGTGTACGAATTATGGTTTTTTCACATTTTGTTATTTTGCTGTTACTCGGGGTCATCGTACTAAGTGTACTGGTGGCCATTAACGACTATCGTTTTCGCCGCATTCCCAATGTATATTTGCTTTACGCCATGGTGTATTGGGCGGTGATTTTTGCTGGCATGTTTATCTACTTGCCAGTGTCTGATGTCGGCAAAGGCCTGTTCTTCTCCGTGCTCGGGCTGGTCTTAGGAGGCGTATTTTTTTATCCTGCCTACAAACTGCGCATGGTCGGTGCTGGTGATGTGAAGTTTGTCATGGTGCTGGGTTTGTTTTTGAGTATGCGGGGTGTAATATTGGCCGTGTTGCTGGGTGCAATACTGGGTGGGGTGTGGGCATTGGCACTGGCCTACAAACATGGCGGCCTAAAACACATGTGGTACAACATGAAATACATGGCGCGTTCGGCTTACTTATCCGGGTTTCAAGACATGGGTTGGGACTTAAAGGTGGATAGTTCGGTAAAAATGCCGTACGGCGTGGTGCTGTCAATCGGCGCCATCATGATCGCGTTAGAGCAACTACAACTACACTGGCACAAGCTACAACTCCTTACTGGGGCATAAACCAGGGTCATCTAACCTCCTAAAGTAGCGAGTATGCAAGCCATTCACCACCCCGATATAGACAATACATTACAAGCCGCCTGGGCACATATCCGGCAAGACAAGCTGCGAGAAGCTATGGTGCTGGCCAAGCAAGCCTTTTCGCAGGCGCCTGATTCGCCTGATGTTGCCCATTTACTCGGCTTAATCGCCAGTCGCGAGGGCCAACATACCATTGCACTCACCCAGTTACAAAAGTCGATTGATCTGGGTGGCAAAAGTGCCCGCAAGCTGCGTGACATGGCTGAAGCGCTCTACAGTGCAGGGCATGCTGAAGCCGCAATGGCGCCATTGCAAGATGCCCTGGCCGAATATGGTGTCAGCAGCGCGTTGCTGGGCTTGAAATCTGCCATTGAAATGGCTCTCGAGCGGTGGCAGGCCGCGGAAACAAGTGCATTACAAGCCATTGCACTGGAGCCCAATTTGCTGGCTTGGGAACTCAACGCCTCCTTTGCCCAGCTCATCCAATTAAAATTAAAGTCAGGCTTTCAATATGCCACTGCCCGGACTGAAAACTTGCATGAGTTTAGCCGTTCGCCTGCCTTACAGTTTGCAACGCCGGGAGAGATCTGGTTGTTTGGCGAGCAAGGCATAGGCGATACCCTATTTTATTTGCGCTACATTCCGGCTTTGCGTGAGCAAGGCTGGCAATTTCATTTGCAAGTCGACCGCAAGTTAATCCCTTTGCTACAACCGACTGGCTTATTCTTAAGCATTAAAGAAGAGAATAAATGCCCTGCTGACAAATTCTGGTGCAATGTCGGTGACCTGGCGTTGATGGCGCAACAACGAGGTATTGCAGATATACCCGCCCCGCTCGCACTTAGCCCTGACCCCAAACAAGTTGAAAAAATCACCAGGGAACTGGCTAAATTTGGCCCCGCACCTTACATCGCAGTGACCTGGCGTGGCGGCCCCAAAGGGCGTAAACAGCGGGCAGGCATTCGCATGCTGGAAAAAACTGTTTCACCTGCGCAACTCGGGCAAACACTGTCTGGCGTTAACGCCACCATAGTCAACATTCAACGATTGCCTATCCTGGAAGAAACACTCGCATTTCACAAAGCACTGGGGCGAAAGTCGGCCGACTACACCGCCCTGAACAATAACCTCAGTGGCATGTTGGCCTTACTCAGTGTGGTTGATGATTACATCACCGTATCCAACACCAATTTGCATTTACGTGAAGCAGCAGCCAAACCCAGTAAAGTGTTTGTAAACAGACCGTTTCAAGATTGGCGCTGGGTGTTTGAGGGTACACAATCACCCTGGTATCCAAATAGCCATGTGCTCAGGCAAGACCCGCAAGGCAACTGGGAAAGCGCACTGTCATGTTTAGAAACGGCTATCCAGCCGTGCGCGCCTGCCAGTTTGGCTCCTGCACAAAGCCCCCACGAAACTGCACTGACGCCAGACAGTGAAATACTGGCCGAACCGCTTTACCAGACACACATAGCCGAAGGCTGGAAAGCCCTCGCAGATGGGCACATGTCGCAAGCCATCCAAAAAGCGCAGGAGATTCTTAAACTTAGTCCTCGCCATGCGGGAGCGCATCATCTCCTGGGTTGGGCGGCAGCAACAGACTTCAAATACGACATTGCGACAGGACTGTTGCAGCAGGCCTGTGCGCTAGCGCCGCACAGTGGCATTATTGTGCGCGATTTTATTCGTGCTGTGGCCATGTCAGGCAAAGTGCCACAAGCCCTGCAAATTGCCGATGCAGCCTTGGCTGATCCGCAATTGAACAGCAAATCCGCTATTCACTACGCTAAAGCAGCCATTTGCGCCATGCATGGCGAGCACGCACTCGCCATCCGCCATTACGATGCCTGTCTGGACATCAACCCCAACTACATGGATGCGATGGATTTTGGTGGCATGCTCAGAATGAAATTAGGCAGTGGTCATGCCAGACTAGGCTTTAAGCTAAACTCTGCGCGTAAACAATGCCAGCATCCCAGCCAAATAGATGTGTATTGTTGCCCGATATTGCGTGGTGACTTGCAAGGCCTAAAGCTGCTTATCACCCGTGACATGGGTCTTGGCGATGAGTTGACCTATCTACGCTATTTACCCTGGTTGGTGCGTGCAGGTGCCGAAATTACCTATTGGTGCGGTGCAAAACTTTACCCTGTGCTTGCGGCAAGCAAGCTGGGTATCCATCTGGTGCCTGACAGTCAGCCACGTCCAGACCCGGCGCAGTTTGACCTGGCCTTTATCGTCAGTGAATTGGGCTATGCTGCCGAGCATCAGGGTGCGCCTGAAATTGCGCCACCACTACCACTTGAACCCGACCCAGCTCTGGTAGAAAAATGGCGGCATTGGCTCACGCAACAAGGCCCAGGGCCCTATATCGGGTTTAACTGGCGTGCAGGCGTAGCAGTGACCGAACACGCCGCAGCGATTACCAAACTTTCCAAAGCAGTCGCACCTGAAGCGCTGGCCAGCGTTCTTGCCGACGTGCGTGGAACGTTTATCTCTTTGCAACGCAATGTCACGCGTACAGACTTAAACCAGTTTACCAGTCAGTTGAACGCCCCTGTGGCCGATGCTGCCGCACTTACTGATACGCTAGATGACCTGCTGGCCTTGCTCTCACTGCTAGATGTCAATGTCGGGGTATCCAACACCAATATGCATTTACGTGCCGGGCTCGGCTTGGCTTCAGACGTACTGGTACAACATCCAGGCGGTGACTGGCGTTGGGGCGTGGAAGGCGAACACTCGGAATGGTTTAGCGAAAGTACCGTTTATCGTCAGTCTCAAGACGGCAGATGGCAAGCCGCGCTGCACCAACTGCGTGAGCGTTTAATCGCACGGATTGGGCGTCGCGACAGCATCGCCGTTGTGCAAAAAATGTCTCAGACCACAGCCGATTTACCCACAACGCATGTGAGCCATGACCCATCAACTACTGCTACACAGACGACAGCCCAGCGCCGCATTATCTGGGTCTCTGCGGGTGAAATTACTGGCGAAGGGGTACAGCTGGATTCGGTTTTACAAAGTGCACGGGAACGTGTGATTGCCCCTGCCATCGCACTAGGCAAACATGGTTGGCAATCTATTTTTGTTAATGAACAAATAGCAGAAGTCATGGGTGGTTGGAATGGTAACAATCCACACCGGGGCGACATCGTCGTTTTTTCTAAAGTGGTTACCCCACACGCGATGACATTAATCAAAGATGCCAAGCAGCGTGGAGCTTGCGCAGTCGTAGATATTTTTAACAGTTTTGCCGATCAGAACAAGCGAGCAGATTTTCAACTGGCTTTGATGCGTGAAGCCGATGTGGTGATTTCTATCCCTTCGCTCGCTTCACACTGGGAGGCGGCACAACAACATATCGACTTTTTCCTCAACTCATTGCAGGGCTCAATGAATGCTGAACATAATGCAGACGAAAGCACGCTTACCTGGATTGAAACTTTCAGCAAAATCGTTCATCAGGTAGACCAAAATAAGTTTGAACAACTTAACTTGGGCCTTAGAGTTGGCCGTTTGAACCATCAAAAATTAAAAGGTGAGTTTCCAACGCAAACCACAATATTGGTCGCTTCAGATAAATTTTACTTCAGGGAGCATGGGCCTGCACTAATGGCATCAGCGGCTAAGGTTGAACATGATGTACATTTTCATGTTGTGAATCCTCACGATAAAGATTTTGAACTGATCAAAAACTTAAAAGTTGCTGCCTCACGTATCAGTCAGCAGCGGGCTAAAGTGACATTCAGCTACGAAATAACCAACTTAGAAAAGCTCACTCAAGAAGAGCGGCTAACCTACTATGCCTGCAATCGTTTTTTAGTAGCGCCTTTACTGCTAGAAAAAACCGGTGCCGGTCTTATCATCACAGATATTGATAGTCTGGTGATGAAAAAACTCGATATGTTTGATGAGGTTGATACAGGTTTATTTATCAGAGAAGCCATTCAAGGACAAGGGACGCAAGTAGAACAAGGTACAAAGATATTTG
Organism: uncultured Methylotenera sp.; assembly: GCA_964470225.1. GTDB lineage: Bacteria > Pseudomonadota > Gammaproteobacteria > Burkholderiales > Methylophilaceae > Methylophilus. The sequence goes on from CAYYBN010000081.1 coordinate 4,999, forward strand.
CCGGGCTTGTATATTTAAGTAGTGCATCTATCCACTTTGCGAACAAAGTAGCAAATCAAATTTATGCTTCACGCCAAGTTGGTTGGTTTTTAGATCAACTGTGTTTGTTCCAAATTTATGAAAGCGCGAAGGCGTCGCTCGGACGATTTTTACTAATAGACAATACACTTATCGGTTGGAAATTTATCGATTCCGAATACATATGGGCCGGTAAGGGCGAGCGTAAAGAGAAAAATGAGCGTTACATTCAAGCAAAAAAATTCTTCACTGCACTTACGCATAATGAAGCAATTACTGAAAAAAATCATGCTGTACACTCACAAAATATAATCTGGGTCACTGCGGGCCAACTAGACCATAGCCTTGGTTACGCGAGTTCTACTTTAGCCAGCACGCGATACCGTGTGTTGTTACCAGCAGCCAACCTTGGGCCGCTGGGTTGGCAAAGCCAGATTGTGAACGAAGCGGATCTTGCTCAACACGGCTGGGGCAAGATGGCACTCGGTGCAGGCCAGATCATTGTGGTTTCAAAATCACATCAACCGTCAGTGCTGCCGCACTTGCAGTTAGCCAAACAACAGGGCTGCACTGTGGTGGTGGATTTTTGTGATAACCACTTCGAGCGCTCAGACGACATTGGCCAACACCAACATGCGTTATTGGCAATGGCAGACCATATTGTCACCAGTGCCGAGACATTACAAACCCATCTGTTAACGCTGACGCAAACACCCATCAGCGTGATTACCGATTGCTTTGAAGGCCAAAAAAAACCTGCCAAATTTGCGCCGGGCGAAGTACTCAAATTACTCTGGTTTGGTAGCCACACTAACCACGACACGCTATTGCCTTTGTTTAAAGCACTTGCACACTATGCGCAAAGCCAGCCAGTTTCACTAGAGCTAGTCACGCTACATACGAACGGCGAGGCCGCCGCCAAAGAAGTGTCAACCCCAGGGTTAACGGTCATTTACACCGCATGGAATCCAGCCAATCTGGCTGCGGCACTTGAGCGGTGTGACCTGGTGGTTATTCCTACCCTGCAATCGGAACAAAAAGCCGGTAAAAGCGCAAACCGCGTGTTCGAATCTCTTTGGGCTGGGCGTTATGTTGTGGCAGGCGAATTGGATGCCTACCTGCCATTTGCCCCCTATGCTTCCATCGGTAATGACTTGGTGTCTGGCATAGAATGGGCGTTAAATCATCGGCAGCAGGTGGTAGAGAAAATCCAGTCTGGTCAAGCTTATATCGTCACCCAGCACACCCCTAAACGTATTGGCCAGTTGTGGCATGACACGTTGACTGCGGCTGCACTAACAGCCTGCCAACCCGAAGTAAAAGAACCTGCCAGTGCCGCTCATGACGTGTTGCCACGAAAACTCAATCTTGGTTGTGGTGACAAACACCTGCCGGGATACGTCAACGTTGATCTGGTCATTAATGAAGGGGCGAAAACACCAGACGTTATTTGCGACATCAAAGCCCTTACGGTTTTCGAGCCCAACTCGGTAGACGAGATTTTAGCTGTTCATGTGGTCGAGCATTTCTGGCGCTGGGAAGTGCTGGATGTGCTAAAAGAGTGGGTGCGGGTACTCAAACCAGGTGGCAGCATGGTGCTCGAATGCCCCAACCTGATTGCTGCCTGCGAGCTTTTTCTAAAAAACCCCCAACTGGCCACCACGCATGGCACGCCAGAACATGAACGCACCATGTGGGTGTTTTACGGCGATCCGGGCTGGCGTGACCCTTACATGGTTCACCGTTGGGGCTATACGCCGCAAAGCTTGGCCGAACTCATGCGACAAGCCGGATTGGTGAATATCAGACAAGAGCCCGCACAATTTAAAAAACGCGAGCCGCGTGATATGCGGCTGGTGGGTCAAAAGCCAGTTAATACAGCAACTAATGCCTAATGAACATGCATGAATTGAATCATTTTGCGGCGCTCGCTGATTATATTCAGTCCACGGAAGTTGCCCGCATTCTGGCGAGAGACGATATTGATGACAATAACGCCATTGCACTTTATCAACAGCGTTACCCCGTGGTTTCTACACATCGTCCAGGCAAAGTAGCTGTTTATACCGCTATTTTCGGCGGCTACGATAGTGCTCCTGTGCTCAACCACATTGACCCGGCGATAGACTACATCCTCTACACAGAAGAAGCCGATTTTATTGCCCCGGCTCCGTGGCAAGTTAGAGTGATTCCCGCCATGTTTGAAGACCCGCAAATGGATGCGCGCCGGGTCAAGTTGTTGTCACATTTGTTTCTGTTTGACTACGATGTCACCGTCTGGATAGACGGCAACTTTACGCTGGAAAAACTCACACGAGGCCTGATTGAGGAGTGTATCAGCCGTGCCCCGGTGGCCTTGTGCAAGCATCAGTTTAGAAATTGTATCTACGACGAGGCAGGTGAAATCATACGCCGTGGAATTGATGCTTTGACCCCAGTGCTCAGGCAAGTCCAATACTATCAGGTCAGACAGTTTCCTGCCCAATTTGGCTTGCATGTCACCAGCTTTTTGCTGCGCGACCACCGTTCTGCAAACGTCATCAAGATGAACATGCGCTGGTGGGAGTTGCTCTCTGCCAACTCCAAACGCGATCAGCTTGCTTTCGACTATGTGCGTTGGGAATGTCAAATTCCAATCATGGCATTGCCATTTAATCTTAAGAACAACGCCCTGTACTGTTGGGGGCAAAATGGCGAGGGTAAACACCAGCATCGAACGAGGCGGAATAACGAGCGTTTTGGACGAGCTTTCAAACTGGCGGATAACGCGCATCATGCTTATGCCTCCGCAAAATATTCACCCACGTCAGAGCGATGGTCCAAAGACTTTCTCAAACACTGGTTTGCATTAAACCAGTGCTTGAGAAAGGC
>CAYYBN010000082.1:0-5331 GCA_964470225.1 uncultured Methylotenera sp.
GCGCAGATTGCCGTGCAGCATGCGGCGCACGCAGTTTGGACAACCACAGTAACACAATGACCAGGCTGATAATGGCCCCGCGCGAAATACTTAACAGCAGCACCAGCATGCCTAGGCCAGTCACCGTGATGGCCAACACTTTGCGCCAGCCATGCGCGTACAAGCCGTAGAAAAACGTAAACGGTACCAGCATGGCCATCACACCACCGGTCAGGTTGGGGTGTATCCAGGTGGTTTGAACGCGGTCGTAATTGGCATCTACAATGCTCTTGATGTAATCAACGTGGGCATAGTGCAGGCGTTCCAGCAAATTTAAAAAGGCGTTGGTGTCCTGATGATGCGCAACGAAGTAAAACAGCCCAAGCACCATCATGCCCAATGTGCCGATCAACAGACTAATGATCAGTTTGTCACGGTCAGCCTCGTTATTCATCATCATTGGTATCAGAAACAGCAGTGACAGATTCAATATCCAGCGCAACCAGTTGACCAAGCCACTGTTAGGGACGTCTACCGTGAGTTGACCAACGATAAACGGAATCAGGCTAAATATAATCAGAAACAGCAGCTTGCGTTCGGTTTTCCCAATGTGCCAATGGTATTCATGGGTCAGCAGTTTCCAACTTACGGCCATCCAAGTCATGGCTAACATGGCCTCGGAGATGGTGATACGTAAGCCCAGTTCCAGTGTGGTGTAAGGCAAAAATGAGGCAAAAAATACAAACAGTATCAGTCCGACTAAAGGCCAGCGCAATATGCTGGCAACCAAAGCCAGTGCCAGCATGGCCGTCATGGCCACAGTAAAGGATACATAGGTGAGTAGGGTAGCGACCAGGGCCGCCAATAGACCGATTATGATTTTATTAAAACTGTTCATCGCCTTACCTTTGCGTTGTCTATCAGCGTTAACAAGCGTTGTTGATAATGGGTAGGATCAAATTGTTTGGCCCAAGCCTGTAATTTTGCGCGCCCCTCTGCATTGTGCAAGGTATTGAAGCTGGCACGAGCCAACATCAATTGTACCAAGGCTGCCCCGTCTTGCGGCGAGAATCGGTCACTGTCTGGCGAGGCAACTTCATCAAGCGCCGATCCGGTAGCCACGGCAACAGGTGTGCCCTGCGCCATCGCCTCTATGACCGGCAAACCAAAGCCCTCGGCGTAAGAGGGTTGCCATAACATATGGGCATGGTAATACAGCGTGTTCAGTGCTTGTTCGGACAACTGCTGTTTGAAAATTATGCCGGGCAACGCTTGCTGATGGACAGGTAAATCTTCGACACTGCCAACCAGTACCAACTCCGGAATGGTGGCTTGACGCTGGCGGGCCAACCACCACTGATCAATAAACCAGGCTATGTTTTTACGCGGCTCACGGGTGCCGACCAATAACCAATACGCAGCAGGTAATTCAGGCGGCCGTGTTGTCGCCTCTAACGGTGCGTAGCTGACTGCATTAGGCAACACCTGTATCTTGCCGGCGGCTGCCGGAAACAGGCGTTGAATCTCGATGGCTGAAAATTGTGAAGGGGTGAGTATCAGATTTGCAGTTCGGACCGAATACCAAATGCTGAGCCAATCTATGCCACGGTAAATCAGCTTTTTCAGGGGAGACTGGTGGCGGTTATGCGCGGTGAGTTGGAATACATCGTGTAACAGCAGGCAGCGGGCATAGGTCGGACGTTTTAGCAAGACTGGCAAGCCCATGTTGGCGGTAGCCACATAGAAATCGACACCTTGCTTTGCAAGCGCCATCGGAAGAAACTTGGCTTCAAAGCGCCAACGCGCGGTTGGTCGGTGCAAGCCATGCGTGGCGTTGGGCCATGGTGGACAGATACATTGGCTGCGGTGCGCATGCGCCAGTGGCGCCTCGGTCATACGCAACACTGTATGTCCGGCTTGACACAACGCCTGCTCCATCGCCAGTACCTGTTTAGCAATGCCCGAAAACGGCGCTGCGGTCACAGGCCGATAATCGATGGCAATGCGCATCAGACTAGCTCCTGGTAGATGGCTTCCAGCTGGTCGGCGGCCACGGACCAGTCGTGTTGCGAACGCACATAGCTGCGGCCATTTTCACCGATGCGACTGGCTTTATCTGGCTGCTGTAGCAATTGCAGTACGCCGCTGGCCAACCCCGACATGTCATTTGCGCATAGGTAATCCTGTTCAGCCGTTGCCTGTAATCCTGACACACCTTGCGGCGTACTGACGATGGGCAGCCCTGCTGCCATGGCTTCCAATACCTTGAGTTTGGAGCCACCCCCTTCACGCAAGGCGACCACAAATACCGACGCTGATTGCTGTGCCTCGCGAATGTCAGGAACAAAACCACGCCATTCGATGCGTGGGTCTGGCCAGCGTTGAGGCCATTCCTTTGGCATACCGTAGCCGCATACCGCCAGTCTGGCTGTTGGTTCATGTTGCCATACGGCCGACATCACCTGTTCTACGGTCAGCGTAACAGCATCGAGGTTGGGTGGATATTCCATATTACCGACAAACAGCACACGCTTGGCGACGTAATCAGGCATGACGTTGGCATAATAGGTCACATCCACGCCATTGATGACCACATCAACTGCTTTACCTGCCAATGCCGACATGACTTCGGCATCGCTGCTGGTCACTGCTGCAACACGGGTGGCGGCTTGCAAAGCAGTTTTTTCCCAACGCTGATAGCGCTTGGTGTCCAGCCAGGTGTACGGTTTGAATGCTGCTGGCAAATGCTGGTAGGTGGCTAGAATCAGTCTTGATTCCACATTATGCTCGGACATCAGAAATGGTTGCTTGCGACGACGCAGCGCATTTAAAAAGGGTTGTAGGCCATAGCTGTGCTCAATTTGCACGACATCGAACATGCCGCTGTCCAGTAATTGCTTGTAGCGCTGGGTGAGCGGTCGGCTGTAGCCATTGACACTGGCCAGCATAGGTAATGTGCCAAACGCACTTAATAATAGCGATTGTGGGTGTGTTAACGAACGCCGGGGAAGCACAATCAGTTGGTCGACATGCGGTTTGAGTGCTGCTTCAATGTCTGCAGTCAGTGGATACTTGCTTTGCACCAACAGCGTGATGGCATGGCCACGTGCTGCCAGTGTTTTGATTAACTGAAACTGTCGTAACTTACCTCCACTGGAAATGGGCCAGGGTAAGTATGGCAGTGTCCATAAAATGCGATACGGCATCCGCTATTTCCACTCTAAAATCTGTAGTTCTGCTGTGATGGGCACCATGAATTCCCCGGCTTTACCAAGTAGCGGTTGCGAGGTGCGCTGTAAAGGATTGTGCAAGGTAGCTTTTTGTATGTCGTTTGGATTCAACAAAGGCAGAGTCACCGGGGTTGATTTACTGGTCCAAAGCATCCACAGTTTGCTGCCATCGGGTTTACGCCAGGCAACACTGATGACATCTGCATCCGCATTTTTTAATTTTGGGGCTGCAATCGGTGTCAATTTAGGACCAGTTATAGCAAAGAAGTTTTTCAGGGCATGGTATACCGGTTTGGGCTGCCCATTAAGGTCGAGCAAGCCATAGTGCTGATCACGGTTACCAGCTCTGGCATCGAGGTCTGACAATGTAAACAAGAATACTTTGTCAAAATCCAGCGCAGAAATCATGGCCAGTTTACGCAAGGTGTAGTCAGCCTGACCGGTTTCACCGATGATAGGTTGCTCTTCTTTGGGGCCATCATAACTGGACCAGCCCCATTCGGTTGCCCAAATGCCAGGCACTTTGATGGAACGTAACAAGCGGTTGATTTCCCGACAGCGAACAATAAAGTCGAGTTGTGAAACATCATCACCCTCAGGGTACAGCGAGTAAGGGTGATAATCAGTAATGGCACCGATATTCAGTGCGCCCAGTTTTGCCATATCCCATAGCATTAAACCGCCGCGATACGGCATTTGGCTGTAGTAGGCCATGCCAGCCATCAGTATCGGCTTGTTCGGTATATTTTTTTTCAGCAGGTTGGTGGTGATGAATAGTAGCTTGGAGTACTCGTATGGGTCTTCCTTGGGTTGCCAGAACGCCGGTAAATTAGGTTCGTTCCAGATTTGCCACACGTTGACCACCGGATAACGCTTGGTCATCATGATCATAAAACCGGCAAAGGTCATCGGGTCTTTGGGTGGGTATTGGTCTTTGTTTTGTGCATAAAACGGTGCCGTGGAGGCATACGCTGGCGAGCCACCCACCACAAACACTGATTTTAACTTTTCGGCTTGAAGTTTTTTTGCCAGCGTATCAATCGGCTCTAGAAAATAGCTGCCTTTGGTTGGCTCATGAATATTCCAATGTATATCTACGCGTACCCAGCTGAGCCCTAATGCTTTGAGATAGTCAATTTGTTTGCTGTATTGTTCGGGTGTGAACCACAGTAATTGCGCATTCATACCCAGAAAATCATTCCACACTACATCTCGCGTGCCCTGCAGGCGGGTTTCTTCAGCATGGGCCATGCTGGCGAATAGCAAAAATAGCGTGACAAAACGGCGAATCAGGTTGCTCATGTGTTTGCTCTCAATGAATAAGCGATTGAAATAAAGTAGCAAACTTCTCTCCGGTTTTGCTCCATGCTCTGGCATTGGCTTGCGCGATGGCATGGTATTGAAAGGTTTTTAGTTGTTCTGGCGCGTTTAACACCGATAAAATACATTCACCCAAGGCTCGAATGTCGCGTTGTGGAAAAATTAGACCATTTCCGTAAGACACTTCTTCGGCAAATGCCCGTGCATCAGAACTGATAACGCCTCTGCCACACGCATTGGCCCAAGCCAGTACACCGCTGGTACCTGACATTTTACCCAACAGCGCCAGTTTTTTTGTTTCGATATAGGGCAGCACGACCAGATGCGCCGCCTGCAGGGTGGGGGCAATCTCTGCCTGCGGAATGTCTAGTTTCCATTCAATAGACAATCCAGCCATGCCGTGCTGTTTTAATCTAGCTTGAATTTCGTCCAGATAGCTGGACTGGTTTCCAAAAGCGGTGTCAGGTTTAGTACCGCCGGCTAGCGTTAAATGCAACCGTGATTGTACTTCTGGATGATGATGCACAATCCATGCCAATGCATCAATTAAATCTTCAATGCCTTTGCCACGGTAGATAAAACCAAAATAAATCAGTCTTAATGCACCATTAGGTGGCAGTGGGGGCAGGGCTTGCTCAGGCAAACTTAAGCACCCATGTGATATTACAGTAACCATTTCAGGCTTAAGTTTCAACTTGTTGACTAGCCGCTCTTTACCTGTCTGCGTGAGCACAATGATGCGCTGACAGCCTTCGCACACTGTTTTTTCAGTACGTAAAGTCCAGCGGTCAGTCAGTACTGT
>CAYYBN010000082.1:5341-7876 GCA_964470225.1 uncultured Methylotenera sp.
CTGTCCAGAGTTTGTAGCCTATGGGCGGCAGGCGTTTTAGCCAGGATGGAATTGAAGGTGGTTGCCAAACCACACGCTCAGGGTCATGTAAAGTTAATGTTTTTGGAAGTGCCGGATAATGCTGCTGCAACCACCGTAAAGTATGAAACTCAACCAGACGACCGCCACCAATTTCGGTATGCACCAAATCGAACTGTTGCCAGTCAATTTTGGTGAGAGTTTGCGATAACTGATTCAAATTGGATACGTCCAACGCATGACCAAGCAGAGGCATGTCAACGGTGACGCCGTTAGATTGCAAGCTGCTTGCTAGCGCTGACGCATAATCTGCTATCCCGTTCTGCTGAGGCGGGAACGGGGCGATTAGCGCGATGCGCATATCAAACCTTAGATGAACTGGTCAGGAAGTTAAATACGCTGTTAGGCAGTTCCAGGCGGCGTTTGTTGATAATCACGCCATCAACCTTACGCAATGCTGTATTTAGCAATGACAAACTTCGTTCTAATGTTGCAGCTTTGGTATGCTTGGCTGCGACCAACAATAAGCAGATATCCACGTTACGAAGTGTAATCAGTGAATTAGCATTACCTAAAATGTTGGAAGCTTCTAAAATCACCACTTCACCAGCTTTGGCTTTGGTTTGACCATCTTCAGCAAGTCTGCATGTCACACCATACTCGTTGAGGATGTGTGCGAAAGCATTACTGACGAAAGACACACCTTCACCTGCAGAAGCCGAGGTAATCCCTATCGTCAGGCCAGCGGTTTTGATCTGATCCATAGGAAGCATGCCATACAAACGATAAATGCTAGCCAACATGGCAGACTGTGAAGTATTGGGATCATGTTTGTCATTAATCGTGGTCCAGACGGGTAGACCAAAGCGTTCCTCAATGCTTTCACTATCATGGATACGCTGGTCTGTGAGGAAGCACAAATAAATTACCAGAATGGCAATCGCTATTGCCGCTGGAATTGACGCGGCAATCATCAAGGTGCTTTTCGGGAACACACGTGTTGGTACAAAGCTGGCTGCCTGAATCACTGCTATGTTACTAATGCGATTATTGTCCAACTCTTTATCTATACGTGCTTTCTCTAAGCTTTCGGTGTAAAGACCTAAGCTCTTTTCGCCACTACTTAACTCGCGTCCGAGTTCTGATAACTCAGGTTCAAGTTGCAAGATACGATCACGCTCGGTACGTTTGGCAGCAATCATTTGATCAAATTGCGCGACTGTCGAAGACAATTCACTGACTTTAGCCGACTTGTCGAACGAATATTTTTTCATGCTGCTTAATAATTCGTTTGGTGAAACCACTTGTGAGCGCTGCAATGTCACAGATTCTGCGTTAAGCTTTTCTTTGAGCGCAGCAATGCTTGCATCGATTTCTTTAATCGGGGGCGCTTCGGGTTTGAATACTTTCAATTTTTCAAGACGCTTCACTTCAAGCTCGTTCAAGCGAATATTCAAATCGACACGGGCAGGGTTTAAACTGGTTTCCCGGTCTCGAATAATTTCTTCAGGGACACGGTCCATATTTTTTGTTGTCGTTTGAAAGGCACTTTGCATGCCGGCAAGTTCGGCTTTGGCAATATCTCTTTCATGCGTCATCTTGTCGATTTCTAGCGTCAACGCATTGATTCGTTCGCCAGCACCAATGCCATTAATAGACATCAAGTGTTTGGCGATTTTTTCTTTATCTTCTTTGATTTGATTCGTTAGACGTTCAATTTCCTTTTCGTAAAAGTCATACAAACTCTTACGTCCTAAATTCACCGTACGTTGTTCTTGATAGGTTGAAATCCATTTTTCCAACACTTTCTGCGCTGTGTCTGCATCATCCCAAGTAAATTCAAGTTGCATCACTGCTGAGCCAGGCGCATGCGTTACTGTAAACTTTTCAGTTAACTTTTTAATCAGTCTGTCTGATTCTGATTGTGGTTCGGTTAATCCAACTAAAATTAGAATTTTATTGAAGCCTTCTTTTAAGAAAGCAACCAATGACTTAATTTGAAACCGGATTTTTTGAAGTAAACCAACAGGTGGCTGGCTGGCAGTTTGCTCTATGTAAAACTTCGCAACGCTTGAAACAATCGTACTGCCTGTAATTTGCAACTCTTCATCCAAAATTGGGTCGCGTTGCGTACTCGGGCTGACAAAAGTTTGTCGGTCCGCAAACTCGATTGGTAATGTTGTATTTTCACGGCCTGGCTTAACGAGTAATCTTGCTTCTGAATGGTAGCGTGCAGGCAAGAAAAATGCCGCCAGAAGTATCAAAATCAAGGTAGTAACAAACGCAAGCCGTGCTTCTTTTTGATAAATATAATAGAGTTTTACGATGTCTCTAAACGATTTTATTGTGATCATGGATTAACGGAATACCTATAGGTTTGTATTTTTAATCAGGGGTTCACTCTGATACTTGGCTGGCGAATTACATATGAGAAGCCCAAGCCTAAACTTTTCGTGAACGGAATCAGTTGATTCAGATACATATCTACACCATCAACGGCATTGCCAAGGGCGCCGG
>CAYYBN010000083.1:0-3458 GCA_964470225.1 uncultured Methylotenera sp.
CTTCGCGGTCGAGCGCTATTCGCATGTGATGCACATCGTCAGCAACGTCGAAGGTCAGCTCAAGCCAGGGTTGGACGCCATCGACGTGCTCAAAGCCACCTTTCCGGCAGGCACGGTGTCTGGTGCCGCCAAGGTGCGCGCCATGGAAATCATCGAAGAACTGGAGCCTTCCAAGCGCGGTATTTATGCGGGTGCGGTCGGCTATCTGGGCTTTAACGGTGACATGGACGTGGCGATTGCCATCCGCACAGCGGTGATTAAAGACAAAAAACTTTATGTGCAGGCCGGTGCTGGTATTGTTGCCGACTCGGTGCCACAAAGCGAATGGGAAGAAACCCAGAACAAGGCCAAAGCAGTGATCCGCGCAGCCGAGCTGGTACAGGCGGGCCTCGACAGTGCCGCCCAATCAAACACAGGAAAAGGCGCCTGATATGTTGTTGATGATAGATAACTACGACTCGTTTACCTACAACCTCGTGCAGTATTTTGGCGAGCTGGGGCAAGACGTGCATGTGCACCGTAATGACGAAATCTCGCTCGAACAGATCAAAGCCATGGCGCCGGAAAAAATCGTGATTTCTCCCGGCCCTTGTACACCGACCGAGGCAGGTATTTCTGTGCCGCTGATTCATGAATTTGCGGGCAAGATTCCTTTGCTGGGCGTGTGTCTGGGCCACCAAAGTATCGGTCAGGCTTTTGGCGGCAAGATCATCAAGGCCAAAACGCTGATGCATGGCAAAACCTCGCTGATTCACCATACCAATACTGGCGTGTTTAGAAACTTGCCCAACCCTTACACCGCCACCCGTTACCATTCGCTGGTCATCGAGCGCGAAACCATCCCCGACTGTCTGGAGATTACTGCCTGGACTGACGATGGCGAGATTATGGGCGTCAAGCACAAAACGCTGGCGATTGAAGGCGTGCAGTTTCACCCCGAGTCTATCCTGACCGAGCACGGCCACCAACTGCTGGACAATTTTCTGAAAGGCTATTGATGGCTATCACGCCTAAAATTGCCTTGCAGCGTTTAATCGACCACAGCGATTTCACGCATGCAGAAATGCTGGAAATCATGCAGCAAATCATGGGGGGTGAATTCACGCAGATTCAGATTGCCGGTTTTTTGATGGCTTTGCGCGTCAAGGGTGAAACGGTCACCGAAATTGCCGCCGCCGCGCAAGTCATGCGCGACCTGTCGAGCAAGGTGGTGATTACCGACAACCAGCATTTAATTGACACCTGTGGCACGGGTGGTGCGCCCAACAAGGCGTTTAACGTGTCTACCGCTTCGGCTTTTGTGGCCGCGGGTGCGGGCGCGAAAATCGCCAAGCATGGCGGCCGCGCCGCTTCTTCTAATAGTGGTTCTGCCGATGTGCTGGAAGCCTTGGGCGTCAATATCGGCCTCAGCGCCGAGCAGGTGGCACACTGCGTCAACACGGCAGGCATTGGCTTTATGTTTGCGCCCAATCACCACGCGGCGATGAAATATGCTGCACCGGTTCGTCGCGAACTCGGCGTACGCACATTGTTTAATTTGCTTGGGCCGCTGACCAATCCGGCCGGGGCCAAACGTCAGGTCATGGGCGTATTTCACCGTGATCTGGTGCCTTTGCTGGCACAAACGCTAAAACAACTGGGCAGCGAACATGTGATGGTGGTACACAGTGCCGATGCCATGGACGAAATCTCGTTTTCTGCCGACACCTATGTGGCCGAACTCAAGGCGGGCAGCATACGCGAATACACACTCAATCCTACCCAGTTTGGTCTGCCTCTGCACACCATAGACAGCATCCGTGTAGAAAACGCGCAACATTCCAGCGAGATTATTCTGGCCTTATTGTCAGGTGAACAAGGCCCGGCCCGAGACATTGTATTGCTCAATGCCGGTGCTGCCATTTATGTGTCTGGGCTGGCTAACGATATGGCAGACGGCATGGCCAAAGCAGCGCAGTCCATCGATTCTGGCGCGGCTTTAAATAAATTGCAGCAGTTAAAGGCCTTGAGTCAGGCAGCATGAAACAGCTTGGCTTGAGTGCACGATTGAATTTGCTAGTGAGTTTGCTGGCGAGTTTATTGGTCAGCTTGCTGGTGGCCTGTCAGCCAACCCAGCAGTCTGCTGGCAATCAGCCGCAGTCCACCGTTGAAGTCAAATCGCAGGTACAGACGCTGAATCTGCAACCGCTATCTTCAGGCTTGACCACAGAAGACAATGCGGCGCTTAAACAGGCGTTTGTGCAAAAACAAAGTCAAGTCTGGCTGCAAGGGTCGGGCACAGTCAAAAAACTGTTGCCGGATGATACCAAGGGGGCGCGTCATCAGCGTTTTCTGGTCAGTGTATCGCCCGAACAAACCTTGCTGTTTGCACATAATATTGATCTGGCCACCCGCGTCGAGTTGCAAGTGGGCGACCAGATACAGTTTAAGGGCGAGTATATCTACAACCCCAAAGGTGGCATCCTGCATTGGACGCATCATGACCCGCAAGGGCGGCAGGGTGGCTGGATTAAAGTCAACGGACAAACCTACGAGTAACACCAAACATTCCTGACACAGGAAAGTTTTTTTGGATCACCATGATGAGCGATATTTTAAATAAAATTCTGGCTACCAAAGCCGAAGAAATTGCAGCGGCGCAAGCCAAACTGCCGCTGGCCGAGGTGCAAGCACTTGCTGCGCAACAAACCCCAGCACGTGATTTTGTCGGCGCCATCCGCAGCAAAATCGCCGCAGGCAAGGCGGCGGTGATTGCCGAAATTAAAAAAGCCAGCCCGTCCAAAGGTGTGATTCGGGCCGATTTTAAACCGGCCGAGATTGCTGCCAGTTACGAGCAAGGTGGCGCAGCGTGTCTCTCCGTACTCACCGATGAGCAATACTTTCAGGGCTGTGCCGACTATCTGAAACAAGCCCGAGCTGCCTGCAACTTGCCGGTGTTGCGCAAAGATTTCATGATAGAGGCCTATCAGGTGTATGAGGCACGCGCCATGGGTGCGGATTGTATATTGCTGATTGCAGCCGCACTCACGCTGCCACAAATGCAGCAACTGGAAGCCGTGGCGCATGGTCTGGGCATGGCCGTGCTGGTGGAAGTGCATAACGGTGAAGAGTTGGCGCAAGCCATACAGCTGAATACCCCGTTGCTGGGCATTAATAACCGTAACCTGCGCACCTTTGAAGTGACACTCGACACCACACTGGGCCTGCTAGCCAACATTTCCGGCGATAAAATTGTAGTCACCGAAAGTGGTATTTTTACCGCTGACGATGTCAAACTGATGCGTGACCATGCCGTGCACACGTTTCTGGTCGGTGAAGCGTTTATGCGCAAGGATGATCCGGGCGCTGAACTGGCCAAGGTGTTTAATTAAACGTTATTAATCAAAAGCCTTTACCACAGAGGCACAGAGACGCAGAGAAAAGCAACGCTTACTTGTACTTAAAGTTCGGCCTTTCTC
>CAYYBN010000083.1:3468-5418 GCA_964470225.1 uncultured Methylotenera sp.
AAAGGAATCTGACATGACTAACCAATTCTTAGCCATCCGTCCACGTCGCATGCGTAAAGACGAGTTTTCACGTCGTCTGATGCGTGAACATATACTGACCACCAACGACCTGATTTACCCGGTGTTTGTGCTCGAAGGCGAAGGTCAGGTCGAAGACGTCAAGTCCATGCCCGGCGTGCAGCGCCAAAGCATAGACGTGTTGCTAAACACCGCGGCAGAATGCGTCAAGCTGGGCATTCCGGCGCTGGCACTGTTCCCGGTGGTGCCGCAAAGCGGTAAAAGTCTGGATGCTGCTGAAGCTTACAACCCCGAAGGCCTGGTGCCGCGCACGGTGCGTGCACTCAAACAAGCCTTTCCCGAGTTGGGCGTGATCACCGATGTGGCGCTGGATCCTTACACCACCCATGGTCAGGATGGCCTGATCGATGACACTGGCTATGTACTCAATGATGAAACCGTAGACGTTCTGGTCAAACAAGCCTTGTGCCATGCCGAGGCCGGGGCGGATGTGGTTGCCCCCTCGGACATGATGGATGGCCGCATCGGCGCGATTCGTGACGCGCTGGAAGAGCAAGGCTATATTTACACCCGCATCCTTGCTTATTCGGCCAAATACGCCTCAGCGTTCTACGGCCCCTTCCGCGATGCGGTGGGTTCTGCTGCCAATTTGGGCAAAAGCAACAAATATAACTACCAGATGGATCCTGCCAATTCAAATGAAGCCTTGAAAGAAGTGGCGCTGGATATAGAAGAAGGTGCCGACATGGTGATGGTCAAACCCGGCATGCCGTATCTGGACATCGTGCGCCGGGTCAAAGATGAATTTGGTGTACCGACCTATGCCTATCATGTCAGTGGCGAATACGCCATGCTCAAAGCCGCAGCACAAAATGGCTGGCTGGATGAAAAAGCCTGTGTGCTGGAAGCGATGTTGGGGTTTAAGCGCGCGGGGGCAGATGGGATATTGACGTATTACGCGATGGACATTGCACGCTGGTTAAAAGCCACCTAACGTTACGTGCAAGGGGCATTCAAACGCGTAGTTGGGCCCCGTCTGAAATGAAGATCTAACTAGGCGCAAACGTAAAAGCATCACTGTAAAACGCATCTTCTGCCAAACCTTGCTTTACAAACGTCTTTTTTGCAATCTCCACCATTCCGGGTGAGCCACAAACATAGGCTTCAAATCCACTCAGGTCAGCATGGTCGTCAAGCACGGCTTGATGCACCAATCCGCGTCGTCCTTGCCAGCCATCGTATGTAAGGCCGTCTGAAATAACAGGGATATATTCTATCGGCGGTGCATGCGTAGCCCAGCGGCGGCAGAGGTCATCCATATACAGATCACCGACCTGGCGCGCACCACGGTACAGATAAACCGGTCGTTGCATCTGGTGAAACAGCATGTGTTCAATCATGCCTTTTATCGGTGCAAATCCGGTGCCGCCTGCCACCATAATCAGCGGTTTATCCGACTGCTCACGCAGGTAAAAACTGCCTAATGGGGCTTCGATACGCAAAATGGTTTTGACCGGCAGCTCGTTAAATACTTGCCCGGTGAAATGGCCACCGTCGATTTTGCGGATATGTAATTCCAGCTTGCCGGTTTCATGTGGGGCGTTGGCAATTGAAAACGCACGGCGCCGGCCATCTTTAAGCAGGAATTCAATGTATTGCCCAGCCATAAAAGTTAACGGTTCACTGGCGGGTAACTGCAAATGTAACACCATGACATCCGGTGTCAGCAGTTCTTTGGCTTGCACGCGTACCGGCAATATGCGCGGTTTGATGCCTTGTACGGCATCCACCTGCCTGCATTCGATAACCAGATCTTCCAAGGGCCGGGCACAGCAAAACAGTGCCATGCCGCTGCCCAGTTCATGGTCGGTGAGTGCATTGCCTTGATAGTCGTCATGCATGACCTTGCCGGTGAGCACCTTGCCCTTGCAA
>CAYYBN010000083.1:5428-7840 GCA_964470225.1 uncultured Methylotenera sp.
CACAGGCGCCATTTCGGCAACCGTATGGCAGATTGATGCCGGCTTCGATGGCGGCTTCGAGTACGGTTTGACTCGGACGCACCTCGAAGGTATGGCCACTGTTTTCAATTAATACACGGTTCATAAGGTCGGCTTAGTCTTTAATGCGCGGCAATGTTATGACATTGTCTTTGGCTTTAGTTTCGCGCACCTCGGTGAATTCACCTTCGATAATGTCATCGTTGGCACTGTGGGCTGGTCGCTGAGAGGCACTCCGGGTGCTTGCATGTACTGGCTTCACCGGCATGATTAACAACACTACGGCAATCGCGTCGCTTAGAACGCCTGGAATCAATAACAATATACCGGCAAACATGGTGCGTGCGGTTGAAAGCAAGGCGCTGAAAGGGTTGCCACCGGCGCCTAGTTGTTGCAACATGCGGGCGGCCATCAGGTCTTTTTCGGCGCTGATGAGTCGCAAGCCTAAAGTGCCTATCAACAGCAGATACACTAACAGCCACCAGCCATAACGCTGTGCCAGTTCGACCAGGAGTGCTATCTCCACAAACGGAAAAGCCAGTAGAATAGCCAGCATGAAAAATCGCATCTGCGTCGTCCTGTAGAGAGCCTAGGGCACACCATGTTAAAAAATGAAATTATAGTCGTGTTTAGCCATGTGCCGAACATGGCCTGCGCGGAAAGTATCGCCAAAACACTGGTTGAATCCAAGTTGGCGGCATGCGTCAATATTTCAAGTCCGGTGACCTCGATCTATGCCTGGGCAGGGCAAGTGGTTCAGTCTGAAGAAATCGGCCTCGCCATCAAAACCACGTGTAAGGATTATCTTGCACTGGCGACAAAATTGCAGTCCCTGCATCCGTATGAACTTCCGGAGATTGTCGCTATCCCAGTGACAGACGGTTTGCCAGCCTATCTGCAATGGGTACGTGCAGAAACAGCAGCAGGGGAAACCGACACAGGGGAATCGCAGTGACTGCTTGCAAAACACTTTTATCTATTATCTATGTTGCCTTACTGTCGCTCGCGCTACCTGCTGATGCTGGTCTTGGCGAGTTTCTGAGCCAGGAGGCTGCTCAAGATAGCGGGCAAGACTTTTTACCGGTAGACAAAGTCTTTAAGGCAGAAGCTCGGTTGCAGGACGCGCAACAGGCACAAGTGAAATTCACTATTGCCCCCGGTCATTACTTGTACCGTGCTCGCATCAACATTAGCGTTCCTGATGGTCAAACCGGCATTCTTGGTCAGGTGGTCTTGCCTCAAGGCGAAGAAAAAAATGACCCCAGTTTTGGCAAGCAGCAGGTATTCCACCATGACACGCACGCTACCGTGACGCTGGGCACACCTGCACCCGCTCAACTTAAAGTGCGATATCAAGGGTGTAGTGAAAAAGGCTTGTGCTATCCCCCGCAAACCAAAGTGTTGATATTGAGCAGTGCCGGGCTGTCAGCAATTAATTCCCCTTCTTCACTGCTTGCGTCATCGGCGATTGACAGCAACAGTGAGGACGAAGGCATGGCGGCCCTACTCAAACAGGGCTATTGGTGGCAAATCATTGCCAGTTTTTTTGCGGCCGGCTTGCTGCTTTCGTTTACCCCCTGCGTATTTCCGATGATTCCCATCTTGTCCGGCATTATTGTTGGCAAGGGTGCACAGGTCTCGCGCACTAAAGCATTTACCTTGTCACTGGCCTATACCTTGGGTATGTGTCTAACCTATACCCTGGCCGGAGTGGCAGCGGGTTTGTCGGGCCAATTGCTCAGCAACGCTTTGCAGACGCCCGCTGCACTTATCACTGGTGCGCTGATTTTTGTGGCCTTGTCGTTCTCCATGTTTGGGTTTTACGAACTCAAACTACCCAGCGCCATTGAAAATGCCTTTTTCAACTGGAGCAACCGTTTTAAAGGCGGCCATCTGTTCAGTGATTTTTTAATGGGCGCCATTTCAGCACTGATTATCAGCCCTTGTGTGGCTGCGCCATTGGCTGGGGCTTTGCTATACATAAGCCAAAGCCATGATGTGGTGCTAGGGGCATTGGCCTTGTTTTCACTGTCATTTGGCATGGGTGTACCTTTGTTGCTGATCGGGGCTTCTGCCGGAACCCTTTTGCCTAAAGCAGGTGCCTGGATGAACGCAGTGCGCCAATTGTTTGGTGTGGTCATGTTGGCTGTGGCATTGTGGGTGGTCAGTCCCCTGTTACCCGAGGCCGGACAGATGTTGGGTTGGGCAGCTTTGTGTATTTTTCCGGGGATGTATGTGTGGGGAATCACTCAGGTGCAGCAGTGGCTGCTGCGTGGTCTGGCCTGGGTGCTGTTGCTATACGGTACGGCTTTACTCATCGGTGCCTGGTCCGGCGCACACCTGACAACCAATGGCTACCATGCAATTCGGGGACGGATGGAATTCTTATTACGT
>CAYYBN010000084.1:0-7807 GCA_964470225.1 uncultured Methylotenera sp.
CTTCCAGCACATGGTCAATGGCGATGATTTTAAACTGCCCAGATTCCACGGCCTGCACCACGCTATCGTCCAGCACCAGATGACGCTGATTGCGCTTGGGAATAATCACGCCCTGCTCGCCATTCAACCCCAGCGCCTGACAAACGCGGAAATAGCCTTCGATTTTTTCGTTCACCCCGCCAATCGGCATCACTTCACCAAACTGGTTGAGTGCACCGGTCACGGCAATGCCCTGCTGTATGGGTAGGCCAGTCAGGGCCGACAGCAAGGCAAACAGTTCGGCACAAGAGGCGGAATCGCCCTCCACACCATTGTATTCCTGCTCAAACACCAGCGAGGCATTCAAACTCAGCGGCGCCAATGCCCAAAAGCTGGCACTAAGCCAGTTTTGCAAAATATAAATGCCCTTGTCGTGGTTAGGGCCACTCATATTGACTTCACGGTCAATGTTGATGACGCCACTGCGGCCGGGATAGCAACGTGCTGTGATACGAATCGGCGAACCAAAACTGGCATCGCCCAGCTCGATATGGGTCAGGCCGTTGACCTGTCCGACCACATGCCCGTGCACTTGAATGAGCAACTCGTTATCAATAATCGAATCACGAATCTGCGTTTCAAAAAACTGCTGGCGCAATAAGCGTGCCGAGAGCGCACGTTTGACATCGGCAGCACTGATGCTGTCAGACGTCCTGGCAGGTGCGGCACTTTCATGCAGCAACTGATCAAGATACGAAAACCGCGTACTGATGCGACCCTGGTCTTCTTCCAGGCGGTGCATGCACTGTAATAACACTTCAACCGCAGCCGCGGTAAATGGCGGTAGCTGCTGCTGTTGGCATTTGCGGGCCATGTAGCCGGCCAGCCAGGCGTAGTGCTGGTCATCGGCGGTCACACGGTCGTCAAACTCGACCTTGACTGGAAAAAAGTCGAAGAAATCTGGCTGTGCTTCCAGACAATCGTAATAATCTTCTCGGCTAGCAATCATCACAAATTTAACGTGCACCGGCAACGCCGCCTGACGGTTGGGCGTGGTGCCTTGTTGGGCATGATTGGCCCAGTCCTCAATGTGCAGGGTTTGATTACGCATCAGGCGGTACAACTTTTCCAGCAGCAAGTTGCCGTGGCTCTCATCCTGCATAAAGTCTCGCAAATGCAGTAATAGCATACCCCCATCGGCCTGTTGCACACTGCCGGCACGCAAACGTAAAAACTCTGGCCATTGCGTGGCTTCACCTGATACTGTATCCAGCATGCCAAACAAGGCAGCAAAACCAGGATCTTGCTCTTCCACCACGGGTTGTTTATGGCCCAACGCCAGTACATGACGCTGGTCTACCAGCAGATTCACCCGAAAACGCGCGAGAAATGACTCACTCACCAGGCTTTCCATGGCCTGCTCGCCCTCACCGGCGAGTGCTTGCCAGGCTTGCAAAAAGCCCAGCACCTCCGGTTGAATGACGTTGAAA
The DNA here is from genome assembly GCA_964470225.1 of uncultured Methylotenera sp. GTDB lineage: Bacteria > Pseudomonadota > Gammaproteobacteria > Burkholderiales > Methylophilaceae > Methylophilus. The sequence continues at coordinate 1,470 of CAYYBN010000084.1, forward strand.
AACGACGACAATTTGGCACTGCTCAAAGCATCACGCAAGGCATCCACACGGGTTTGCAACCATTGCTCAGCTTGCGTGACATTGACCTGCCCCTGTGCATTTACCCACTGCGGCATGGCGGTCATGAGTGCTTTGACAAATCCCTCCATTTGCGTCCGCAGTTGCGCTCCTAGCCCCACAGGCAGCTTGAGATAATGCGCACCAGACTGCTGACTAAAGTCATACAGCGCCACCAGGTCGGTCAACCGATTATCAACCCCCGAGGCGGCCGCAGCGTTCATCGCGGCCAGCGTCAGGCTGGCACGGCCGGAACCCGGCGTCCCCAGCACCAGTACGTTGCAACCGGCGGCGTTCAGGGACAAGCCCATGCGCAAGGTCTGTTGCGCTTCGGCTTGCAGTTTCCAGCCGTAATCGGTCAGGCTCAGCGCATTGTTTTCAAGTAAGTCAGCGGTGGTTTCAAAGGGCAGCGGGCTACTGGGCCGGGGTGCTGTCAGCGCTAGTGGGTCTAATACCTGCATCATGAATGTGTGCCCCACTGCTGTTTGGCAACCTGGTCAGATACGCGCGCCTCGACCCAGCGTTCACCAAAGGCACCGATTTCTTTTTTCCAGAACGGGGCATCAGTTTTCAGGTAATCCATGATGAAGGCGCAAGCATCAAATGCGGCCTGACGGTGCAGGCTGGCTGTGACGACCAGTACGATGGGCTCACCGACGGCCAGTTCGCCAAAGCGGTGTATCAAGCGTACTCCCAGCAACGGCCAGCGCTGCGTTGCTTGCGCCACAATGCCATGCAAAGCTTTTTCGGTCATGCCAGGATAATGTTCGATGGCCATGCGTTCTAGCCGCGTGTCATGGGCCATGTCGCGCACCAGCCCCAGAAAGCTCACCACCGCACCAGCGTGCGGACATGCTTGCCGCAGAGCCTGACCTTCTATCGCTTCATCAAAGGCGTGCGCTTGCACGCTGACATTCTGATAGGACAGCATGTTAGCCACCGGTCACTGGTGGAAAAAATGCCACTTCGTCACCGTCGTCGATGGTCGCCATGTCATCCACCAGTTCGTGGTTGATTGCGGCACGAACCACACCGCCACCATGAAAGAGTTGCTTCCACACATCACCGCGCTGCGATAACCAAGCCTTAAGGGCGATGATGGTTTCCACGCCCTCGGGCAAGGTCACCGGCTCAGAGGAGTAATTGACGACTTCTTTGATGCGGGCAAAATACAAAATAGTAATATTCATGCAGAATGTGATTTCATTGGCTAGGTTAGGTTGCAGCCTCAGGAGGCTTGGTCATCCGTGTCATCCAGATCTGGCAAGGTGTTCACATCCGGGCGGTCTTGTAACTCTACCTGCTCGATTTGGGCAAAACGACGCGTGATTTTTTGGCTGCTGATGTGCACATCCTGGGCATTTTCATGTGCTTGTCGAATATTATCCGCCAGTTTTTTCATCCGGGTATCAAAGCGGTTAAAGTCTTTGCTGAGTTTGGCCAGCTCATCTTTGATGATATGCACCTGTTTGCGCATTTCAACATCCTTGAGGACGGCCCGTGCGGTATTCAACACTGCCATCAGCGTGGTGGGCGATACTAACCACACCCGCTTTTGCATGGCGTAATCCACCACCTCGGCATGGTAAGCATGAATCTCGGCAAACACGGCTTCGGCTGGAATGAACATCACTGCACCATCCGAGGTTTCATTGGCCAGAATGTATTTACTGCTGATGTCATCAATGTGCTTTTTAATATCGGCCTTAAACTGCCGCGCCGCCTGCGCCTGTTGCACCTCGCCCAGACTGCTGTCGGTCATGCGGTGATAGTTTTCCAGCGGAAATTTGCTGTCCACCGCCACCGTGCCAGTCGGTTCGGGCAGAAACAGTGCGCAATCCACGCGTGCACCGTTACTAAAGCTGTGTTGCATGGCAAAGCTGCTGGCTGGCAGCACATTGCGCACCAGGCCCTCCAGTTGCACCTCGCCAAAGGCACCGCGGCTACGCTTGTCGCCTAACAACTCCTGCAAACTGACCACGTGATGGCTCAGACCATCAATCTTCTTTTGAGCCTCGTCGATGGTGGCCAGGCGTTCCATGACACTGACAAAGGTTTCGTTGGTTTTTTTAAAGCCTTCTTCCAGTCGTTCCGACACTTTGCCACTCATGTCTTGCAAACGACTGTCGACAATTTTAGTCAGCGCTTCGATACTTTGCGTCAGGCTGAGTGTGGTGGTTTGCAAGGCGGTATTCAGCAGACTTTGTTGTGACAATCCCTGCTCAGACAAGCCGTTACGCAAATTCAGGCTCAGTTGCTCGCCCAATTGCGTTAAATGGTCGCGCTGTGCCACCTGCAATTCCTGCATGGCCGTGCGGGTGGCAGTCAGTTCTTGTGAAATGATCGTCCGTAATCGGTCTTGTTGTTCAGCTGTCAGGCTGTGCAGGCGGTCACCCAACCCATTGAGTGCCTGATGCAGGTCTTGTAGCATGGCGCGGTGTTTATCTTCCAGCGCCTGCAGCAAGGACTGGGTCGACGTCGTCTGACGCGACTGATGCCATTGCCACCAGGCAAACAGGCATAGCACAACCAGCAACAGGGTATGAATCCAAAGTAAGGGCATAGCGGAATTATAACGGATGACAGGCGCAACCGACGCTTAGTCACCACATCGGTGGCTAAAAGCAGAAAAAAACCCGCCTAAGCGGGTATGAGAGACGCATGAAAAACACAACACAACAGCCGGTCATCCAAGTGAGGGCCTGTGATTACATCCCGCCGATGACCACCTGTACTGCGTGCAGTGGTAACGGCAGAGGAAGGAATCAGCGCACAAAAATTGTCATTCACCCAGCTTGTTGCTAGCATATGCCACCGGCTGTTCAGTCTCAATGACCCGAGCGGGTCAATCTGCCGCCAGGCCGGCAACCCAAGTGAAAGTGATTTCATGCTCAAACTCAAACTTATGCTCGGCTTTTGGCTGGCCAGCGTTACGCGCCGCCTGAAAAACAATTTCTATCTGTATCTGGCCTTGCTATTCAGCCTGCTGATACTGCTGGATGCGAGTGTGTTTCAGGTCGGCCAAAACATGCGTGACAAGGCGTTTGACCTGATGGTGAAAAACCGCATCCTCAAGCCGGCTGCGGACCCGGACATTGTGATAATCGACATCGACGAAGCCAGTCTGGCGGCCATGGCCAAGGACTTTGGTCGCTGGCCATGGCCCAGACAAGTGATTGGCGAGCTAGTGGAGAATATACAGGCACAACAACCAAAGGCGGTGGTGTTCGATATCGTGTTTTCCGATGCCGACATTTATAACCCGGACAGCGATGCTTACTTCAACGATGTCGTCAGTCAATGTACGACCTGCTTTTTCCCGATTTTACGCCTTGACCCGAGTCAGGATGTCCAAAGCCAGCTTAAATATGCTCAGATTCCTGGCTTGCAACACGATACAAATGCTGACCAGAACGCCACTGTGGCGGCCATACCACCCTACTTCAAGGGGGCTTGGAAAGCTGGGCGTCTGGGTACGCACAATGTGTATCCCGACAGTGACGGCGTGGTCAGGCAATATCGTATGCGTCATACCGACCGCGGCTGGGTCATGCCCGCCATGCCATTAAGTATTGCCGAGGCGTTGCAACTCCCCAGTGCAGATACGCCAGATGACATGCTTCTGAACTGGCGTGGCAAGCCGTTTACTTACCAGTATCAAAGTTTTAGTCAGGTATATCAGGCGCTGGGCAGCGCCAAAGATAGCCCGCTGAAACAGGCCTTTAAAAACAAGATTGTCATTATCGGCTCGACGGCCCCTGCCCTGTTTGACATCAAACCCACCGCCATGGACAAGCAGTTCCCAGGGGTAGAAATTTTAGCAACCGCTATCGACAACACCTTGCATCAGGATTACCTGCAGGTGTGGCGTGGTCAATTACCTTACATTTTGCTCAGCCTGTTGCTGTTATGGTCCACCACGCTGGCGTTTTATTTTCAGGTAGACCGAGACCGCTTTAACGGGATTTTTACCGGTAGCCAGATTGGCCTATTGGTATTGTCTTATATTGGCATTAACACCATACACACTTACCTCGATTTAGCTGGTCCTATTTTCTGGGCGGTATCCTACTTTGGTATTGCCAAAATCTATGCACTGGCCACTGAACGTGCGCTACAACGCTGGCTGGCATTTGGCTTGCAGGCAGATGGTGAAACACAAGAGGTATTGTTGATGGCCGTGGCCATCGAGGGGCGTGAGACACTGGCCGATGCAGTACTCAAGCGTATCCGTCGCGAGATTGAGCTGGCCAGTCGGGCACCGAATCAGGTGGATGTTCTGACCGGTACGCAAAGCGGTATCTGGGGTCTGTTCAGCGATATTGTGCTGATAAGCTGGCAATACAACCCGCAAACCGAATACCGCACAGCCGTAGCGCAGGATGCGGCACAACTGGGGGCACAGCTCAACGCACGTTTGCACAAGTTGGGTCTACCGACGGATACCCATGTGCGTTATGTCACCCATCAGGGCAGCATCAACAAACAACACCGCCAGTTGGCAGCACAATGGCGCATTCTGTTTGCCCAAACCCTGATACAACTGGATATGCAAACAACTGAACATTCCACTTTGGATACAACAGCGACATCACCGACACTCTAACTGACTCAATTTTGGAAGCAACCCGATGAAAAAACTCTTTTTATGCTTATTGTTGACCGCATTAAGCACACCATTACATGCGGCAGAAAGTGGCACAGTTTTGAAGGCCGACCAATTACGTGCTGATACTTTTAATGACGCTGCCGTGGTCGGCACCGTCAATAAAAATGATGCGGTCGATATTTTGGGCAAAAAAGGTGCCTGGCTACAAATCAAGTCTGGCAAAAAAACCGGCTGGGTACGTTTGCTCACGGTTAAACGCAATGGCAGCGGTGGCACTGACATGGCCGGCGCGGTTAATGTGGCAACGGGTCGTAGCGGCACAGGTAAAGTGGTTTCCACCACTGGCATCCGTGGACTGAGTGCCGAGGAACTAAAAACAGCCAAATTCAATGAAGCCGAAACCAAAAAAATGGAAGGCTATGCCGTAACTAGCACTGAGGCCAACGCCTTCGCCAGTAGCGGCGGGCTCACCAGCCACGCGTATGCCTATTTCAGTACAGGGAGCCAATAATGCAACCATCCAAACACAGTAATGCCTTGTTGATTGCCTTGATGTTGCTGGCCATGACCAGCAGTTCAGTGCTCGCCTTTGATGTGAAAGGCGCATTAAAAGATGCGGTGAAAAAGGAAATGGGGCTGTCTGGTGACAAAAATACCACCACCAACTCCACAACCAATACCACGAGCAACACCTCGTCGGAAAACCAGTCTGCACAGGACAAACTGGCCAATATCAACTGGAAAAGCCCTAGCCAGGACGATGAAATTGCCATCGGGCGTAATGTGACCGGTACTATTTTAGGAGCAGCGCTACTGGTAAACGATGCAGGTTTGCAACAATACGTGAACAAGGTAGGCCGCTGGGTGGCCAGCCAGTCTGAGCGGGCGGATTTACCGTGGAAGTTTGGTGTGATAGACAGCAACGACATTAACGCCTTTGCAGCCCCAGGTGGGTATGTGTTGATTACCAAAGGCTTATATTTGCGCCTTAAAAATGAAGCACAACTGGCGGGGGTGTTGGGCCATGAAGTGGCGCATGTGGTGCAAAAACACCACTTAAAGGTCATGCAAAAACAGGCCTTGCTCGATGCTGGCACTTCCTTTTTGAAAGAAAAAATCAGCAAGAATAAACTGACACAACGCGCAGTCAGCACTGGCGCTGAAATCAGTGCACGCAATCTGGATAAAAGTGCCGAGTACGAGGCCGACAGCATGGGGCTGGTACTGGCCGCCCGCGCTGGCTACGACGCCTATGGCCTAGCAGAAGTGTTACAAGACATGGCCAGCGTGAGCAACACCGATAGCAGTGTCGCACTGCTGTTTCAGACCCATCCGCACCCGGATGATCGCTTGGCGCAGCTCAGTCTGGTCAGTGGTGACCAGCTAGATCACATGAACGGCGGCTTAACGCTGGAAAACCGTTTGTACAAGCTCAAGTAAAGCGGTAAGCGTCGTTTGCCCGCCTCTGCTGTCCACTCGGGATTGCAGAGGCTTTTTATTAACGTAGGTTGCAGCGCGTTTATACCCAGTCACGGGCACGCAACTCACTCTTCAGGTAGGCGTAATAGACGGGCGCAGCAACAATGCCGGTCAAGCCGAATGCGGCTTCCATGAGCAGCATGGCAGTCAGCAGTTCCCAGGCACGGGCATGAATTTGGCCGCCGATAATGCG
>CAYYBN010000085.1:0-4757 GCA_964470225.1 uncultured Methylotenera sp.
AAACAGCGATACGGTGGGTGGTGGTACGCCACGACGGGTGCACTCGCGGCCAAATGCAGCAATCGCTTTTGGATGGGCGAGGAAAAATGCCGGTTCTTTCCACACTTTGGACAGCAGTTCGTCGAGGTCATCTGGCGTCGGGTAGCCGTTACGGGTTTTCACGGTTTGCGACTTGGCCACGTTGTTGAGTAGGCCATATTCTTTGTTGTTAATCAGCTCACTTTCCTGGCGTTCCTTAACCACTTCAATGGTCAAGCGTAACTGCTCTTTAATCTGGTTATGCGGGCTGCTATACAAGTCAGACACCCGGGTATGCACATCAACCACGGTATTGACGGCATTGAGCACATACTCGCGGCCCCATTCCTCATAATCAACAAAGGTCGCTGGTAATTCACGCTCATCTTTATTCGAGCAGTCAACGGCGATGGCATTGGGGTCCTTGGCTTTGTTGACCCGGTAGATACCGGCTTCTACCGGCACCCAGTTGAGCAGATGCACCAGCCAGCGCGGGCTGATGGTGCTGAGCATGGGGACGGATTTTGTGGCATTGGCCAGCGTCCGTGCGGCGACATCGCCGAGTGCGCTTTGAAAGGGTTGTTCTGACATGGGGTTGCTCCTTATCGTTGGTGTTTTTTTAAAAAATCAGGCGGCCGCCGGAATCGGTTTGGCATCCGAATGCGCCTGTGTGACATGACTGTTGGGCGGTACATTGCGGGTGACCCACACATTGCCGCCGATCACAGAATATTTGCCGATCGTGATCCGGCCGAGGATGGTGGCACCGGCATATACCACCACATGGTCTTCGAGAATAGGATGGCGTTCGATGTGCTTGACCAGATCGCCGTTGGCATCTTTGGGAAAATTTTTGGCCCCCAGCGTCACTGCCTGATACAGGCGCACATGCTGACCGATAATGGCGGTTTCGCCAATGACCACGCCGGTGCCATGGTCGATAAAGAAGTAAGGGCCAATACGCGCGCCCGGGTGTATATCAATGCCAGTTTGTGAGTGGGCAATTTCAGCGATCAGTCGAGCTGTAATTGTGAGCCCCAGCCCATGCAATACATGTGCAATGCGGTGGTGTATGAGCGCCCAAATGCCGGGATAGCACACCAGCACCTCATCCACCCCGGCCGCCGCCGGGTCGCCGCTGTAGGCGGCTTCAAGATCGGTATCCAGGGTGCGGCGTATCTCTGGCAGCCGGTTGGCAAACTGTTGCACCAGGCTTTGCGCTTGCGCCTCAAACGGTCGGCTGGAGGCGGCATGCGCACGGAATGCCAGTTCCAGCCGCAGCTGCTGTTGTAGCTCACGCAAGGCTTTGCTCAGCGTGGCACCAACAAAAAAGGCGATGTCATGTGGCTGTATGTCGGGGTCACCCAACCGGTTTGGGTAGAGTGCCGCAGCCAGTCCTTCAATCACTTTTTCCAGGGTCTTGCGGGCTGGCAATTTGGGTGGCTGCGATTGTCGTTGCCGTTGCTGCAATGCCGTTTCGCGTATCTGCGCCAGTTGCGTCACAATCTCTGCGATATTGATCTCAGCACCGGTCGCAGCGGCATCTGTCGCAAAAATATGGTGTGGGTGTTCGGTCTTTTTCATACGCATCTTCTCAATCAATCTCCCTGATTTGCGTGACGGCGGTCTTGAGTCCGATAAATGTCAAACCAGCCAAACGCACATCCAATTGAAGGGACCAACAGGCAAAAAAAAAGCCAGTCGCGGTCAAGCGACTGGCTTCCAGTGGTCTGGTCAGCAGGCAATGATGGCTGTGTGCCTGTCATTGCAATCAGTAATTGCAAATACTATAAGATAAAGCCGGGTAAAAATACAGGTGCTTTTATATAATAGTTTGTTATTTATATATTTAGTATTATTATTTTTAAGGATAAAAAATACGGCGTATAGTGCGGGTCTGTTTTCACCGTCAGGAGAGATGACATGCATGCCACCCGTTACTTTATTCAGCGTCTTGCCTTGATGACAGCCCTGTGCGCTGGCATGCTCAATGCGCAAGCCACGGAGCTGTTAAATGTCTCTTATGATGTCACCCGCGAGTTTTACAAAGAGTTGAATGCCGCATTTATTCAATCCTGGAAAGACAAAACCGGTGAAACCATTCAGATCAACCAGTCGCATGGTGGTTCCAGCAAGCAGGCGCGTGCGGTGGTCGATGGCCTGGATGCCGATGTGATTACCATGAACCGCAGTGCCGATATTGACATTCTGGCTGACAAAGGCAAGCTGATTCCGGCTAACTGGCAAAGCCGTTTGCCCAACAACAGTGTACCGACTGCATCGCCTACCGTGTTTCTGGTCCGCAAGGGTAACCCAAAGCACATCCAAGACTGGAATGACCTGATTCGTCCGCAAGTGGCGGTGATTATTGCCAACCCAAAAACCTCGGGCAATGGCAAATACAGTTACCTGGCTGCCTGGGGTTCGGTTACCCTGCGTGGCGGTGATGCGGCCAAGGCCAGACAGTTTGTCAGCGAGCTGTTTAAACATGTGCCGGTGCTGGATAGCGGCGGCCGCGGGGCAACCACTACCTTTGTGCAGCGCGAGATTGGCGATGTCTTGCTGACCTTCGAGAATGAAGCTGACCTGACACAAAAGGAGTTTGGTACAGACAAGTTTGAAGTGGTCTACCCGCCACTAACCGTGCTGGCGGAAAATCCAGTCGCTCTGGTGGATAATGTAGTGGATAAAAAAGGCACGCGCAAGCAAGCGCAAGCCTATCTGGAGTTCCACTTTTCTCCACAGGGACAAGCCATCGCCGCCAAACATTATCTGCGGCCACAAGTAGTGGATACCTCGGCTACACATCTGAAGCCGGTCAACAGTTTTACTGTCAAGCAGGCGTTTGGCAGTTGGGCTGAAGCCGAAAAAACACATTTTTCTGATGGTGGTCTGTTTGACCAGATTTATCAGAAGTAAGGAAGCAACATGATTGATTATCGATTACATACTGAACCCGAATACTTGCATCGCATACGCAATGAACTGAAGCAAGTATTGTCACTGGACCTGGATGAACTTGGATTGATTGAAGCCAGCAGCGGCGAGTTCGAGAGCACCTTTATTGGTGTCCATTTAAAAACCGCATTCCAGCCCTTGTACGACACCCGTCTAGGCGAAGTGCTGGGCTATGAAGCGCTGATACGTCCTTCACTGTTTGGCACGTTGGGCAGCACGCCGGAGTTCGCCTTTACCTACGCCGAGCAAACCGGCAAGCTGGTACAGTTTGACCGCGTATGCCGCGCGCAGCACGTGCTGAATTTCCGTGCCATACACCACGAAAACGGCTTGTTGTTTCTCAATGTGCATCCCAAATTGCTGATCGAGGTGGATGGCCACGGCAAGGTGTTTGAGCAGATTTTGCACCAGTATGCTGTACCCACCGAACGTGTAGTGCTGGAAATCCGCGAGTCGCATGTCGAGCAGGACAAGCAACTGATTCCGGCGCTGGAGAACTATCGTGCACGCGGTTACCGCATTGCGTTTGACCATGTGGGCAATCCGCAAAGCCGTTTGTACCGCTTGTGGAGCGCGCAGCATGACTATGTGAAGTTTGACCTGTCGCTGATTCAACAGGCCGAGCGCGATGTAAAACAGGCCGCTGCCCTGCGAGGTTTAGTGCAAACTGTGCACGATTTAGACAGTACACCGGTGATTATTGGGATTGAAACCCAGCGACAATTGGATATCGCTATTGCCGCTGGTGGACACATCTTACAAGGCAATTATCTGGCCGAGCCAGTGGTGGCCAAGATGATAAACAGCAAACCCTTGTTGAGTCCGCGCGTCCCTAAAGCAGCCTGACCCCAGTGAATAAGTCGGTTTTTCGCCCTTACTTTGTCATTCCCGTTTGTACGGGGATGGCAAGTAGCCGCACGCTTTTTATATTCTTTAAAGTTATAAACAAATAAAAAATCATTCTTTAAGTTTTTTAGAATTTCTAGCTAAAGTAGTGCCTGATTTTCACCTGACGATTTCAGACTATGTCACAACGCAAACAACATTTATTACCCGGCTTTGGTCTGTCACTTGGCTACACCTTGTTGTATTTGAGCCTGATTGTGCTGATTCCTCTGTCCGCTGTGTTTTTACGCACCACCGAGCTGGGCTGGGCAGCGTTCTGGCATGTGGTGACTACCCCGCGTGTAGTGGCAACTTACAAACTGACCTTTGGCGCATCGCTGATTGCTGCGTTTATCAACGTCATCTTTGGCATGCTGACGGCGTGGGTGCTGGTGCGCTACCAGTTTTTTGGCAAAAAAATTCTGGATGCGCTGGTCGATTTGCCATTTGCCTTGCCTACCGCCGTGGCCGGGATTTCGCTAACGGCGATTTATGCGCAAAACGGCTGGATAGGTCACTGGCTGGAGCCGCACGGCATTAAAGTCGCGTTCACACCGCTGGGCGTGGTGGTGGCGTTGACCTTCATTGGCTTGCCGTTTGTGGTGCGTACCGTGCAACCGGTGCTGGAAGACTTTAGCAGCGAGGCCGAGGAAGCCGCTGCCAGCCTCGGTGCCAACCGCTGGCAAACCTTTTACAAAGTGATTCTGCCCGCCGTCTGGCCTGCGCTACTCACCGGTTTTTCTTTGGCGTTTGCCCGCGCGGTAGGCGAGTATGGCTCGGTGATTTTTATTGCCGGGAACATGCCGATGATTTCTGAAATCACGCCTCTGATGATTATCACCAAACTGGAGCAGTACGACTATGCCGGGGCGACAGCGATTGCGGTAGTCATGCTG
>CAYYBN010000085.1:4767-7650 GCA_964470225.1 uncultured Methylotenera sp.
GTGGAGCAGCCACCGTCATGGCGCCCAAGGCTGACCTTGGTTAGCGAATAAATACTCAAAAATATACGCCACCCGGGAAAGACAGATGCACAGTACATCACAATATCAACAATATCAGGGCAAAGTCGCCGGACGACGTGCGACCTCAGAACCCACTTGGGTGCGCTGGTCACTTATTACCATCAGCGTTGCATTTTTGGGATTGTTTCTGCTGGTGCCATTGGCCGCAGTGTTTTCCGAGGCACTGCGCAAAGGCTGGGGGGTTTATCTGGCAGCCATCACTGAGGCGGATGCTGTTTCCGCCATGACGCTGACACTGACCGCCGCGCTGATTGCCGTGCCGCTCAATGTGGTGTTTGGCGTGGCGGCGGCCTGGGCAATTACCAAGTTCGACTTTAAAGGCAAGAATGTGCTCATCACTTTAATTGATCTGCCATTTGCCGTGTCACCGGTCATCGCTGGGTTGATTTATGTACTGATTTTTGGTCTGCAAGGCTGGTTTGGCGAGTGGTTAATCGACCATGACTTTAAGGTGGTGTTTGCCGTGCCCGGCATTGTTTTGGCGACTATCTTTGTTACTTTTCCGTTTGTGGCACGTGAGTTGATCCCATTGATGCAAGCGCAAGGCAAGGAAGAAGAAGAGGCCGCGCTGGTACTGGGCGCCTCTGGCTGGAAAATCCTCTGGCATGTGACTTTGCCCAACGTCAAATGGGGCCTGATTTACGGTGTGATTCTGACCAATGCCCGTGCCATGGGCGAGTTTGGTGCGGTATCGGTGGTGTCTGGTCATATCCGTGGCCTGACCAACACCATGCCGTTGCATGTGGAAATTTTATACAACGAATACAACTACGCTGCGGCGTTTGCCGTCGCTTCGCTGCTCACTTTGCTGGCGCTGGTGACGCTGGTATTGAAAACCTATGTGGAATGGCAGGCAGCACGTGATGCTGCGCAACTGGAAAAGGAAGTGACGGAATAAGATGAGCATTACCATACAGCAAATCAACAAAGGTTTTGGCCAATTCAGCGCCCTGCGCGACATCAACCTGCAAGTGCCCAGCGGCGAATTGGTCGCCTTGCTTGGCCCGTCCGGTTGCGGTAAAACCACCTTGCTACGCATTATTGCTGGTCTGGAAACCCCCGACAGCGGCCAGGTACTATTTGATGGCGTAGACACCACCCACCGTGACGTACGCGAACGTCAGGTTGGCTTTGTGTTTCAGCACTACGCCCTGTTCCGCCACATGACCGTATTTGAAAACGTTGCTTTTGGCCTGCGCGTGCGTCCGAAAGAAACCCGCCCGTCCGAAGCCGAGATTAAAAAACGCGTACACGACTTGCTCAAGCTGGTGCAACTGGACTGGCTGGCTGACCGCTACCCACCACAACTGTCTGGTGGTCAACGTCAGCGCATTGCACTGGCGCGTGCCTTGGCCGTAGAACCTAAAGTATTACTGCTTGACGAGCCTTTTGGCGCACTGGATGCCAAAGTGCGCAAAGACCTGCGCCGCTGGCTACGCCGCTTGCACGACGAACTGCACGTGACCAGCGTGTTTGTGACGCATGACCAGGAGGAAGCTCTGGAAGTCGCCGATACCATCGTCGTGATGAACCACGGCCAAGTCGAGCAAGTCGGCTCACCACAAGCCGTCTACGACAACCCGGCCACACCGTTTGTGTATGAGTTTTTAGGCAACGTAAACGCCTTTGACACGCCGAACGGCAAAGGCTTTGTCCGCCCCTATGAATTAGCCGTCAGCCGTATCGCTGAAGCCGATAGCTTTGTTGGTCAGCTCACCTACGTGCATTCCGTCGGTTCGCTGGTGCGCCTGGAAATTAAACGTACTGATAATCAGCAATACGTCGATGTGGAGCTGGGCCGCGAGCAGTTTAACCAGTTCAATTTTCAGCAAGGTGAAACCGTATATTTAAAACCAGCGCAGTTACGGGTGTTTTAATCTGAATGTAAAACAGAAAAAGGTTTTTGTCCCTGCAGAGCATTCAACCTCGCAAACAAGGTTGTTTGTAAGCAGACGTAAGATGGACTAGGCGACGATACTTGCAATGCGTTCCATTTCCAGCTGAAGTATTTGTTTATCAACCAAGCATTCAGCGTTGATATCAAAAAAGGCCTCAATGCGTTTGCGGAGGATGAAGTAGGTTTTGTTAAATGCGGCGTCAATTTCTTCATCTGTCCCCGTTACCTTGGCTGGATCATCTACGCCCCAATGTACCCTCAACACGTTACCAAGATACGCAGGGCAAGTCTCACCTGCTGCATTACTGCATACCGTGATCACGATATCTGGTGTTTCAGGCAGGTTATCCCATGATTTGCTGAAATAGCCTTCCGTTGATATGCCTTCTCGCTTCAACAACGCTAAAGAACGTGGATGCACTTCACCTGTAGGCTGGCTGCCTGCACTCATCGCTCTCATTCCTGAAAGTGCTAAATGATTGAAAGTCGCTTCTGCAAGAATGGAGCGGCACGAGTTGCCTGTACATAGGAATAAAATGTTCATGATTAACTTTTAACGATTAATTTCTCTCGTACCAATGACGACTACGATTAACAATGGATACAACGGAGAGCATCACAGGCACTTCAACAAGTACACCTACCACTGTGGCCAATGCCGCACCTGAATTGAACCCAAAAAGTGCAATTGCAGTGGCTACCGCCAGCTCAAAAAAGTTTGATGCACCTATTAATGCTGATGGGGCTGCGACACAATGAGCCACTTTCAGCGTTCTATTTAACCAGTAGGCCAACATTGAATTAAAGTAAACTTGGATGATGATAGGGATAGTCAACAACACGATCACAAATGGCTGCGCAAGAATTTGATGGCCTTGAAAACCAAACAACAATACCAGCGTTGT
>CAYYBN010000086.1:0-7628 GCA_964470225.1 uncultured Methylotenera sp.
ACCGCGACTGGCTGAATATGCCACTGAGTGACCTGGCACGCGGCCAGTCCCGTCAACCCTTGCTGCTTGCTGGTCAGCGTGTCGGTGTCAATATCTGCTATGAGGATGTGTTTGGTGAAGAGATTGCCATGCAGTTGCCGCAAGCAGAACTGCTGGTCAACCTCAGTAACGACGCCTGGTATGGCCACTCGTTTGCTGCCGATCAACACTTGCAATTCAGTCAGGCCCGCGCACTGGAAACCGGGCGCATGGTGTTACGTAGCACCAATACCGGTGCCACGGCCATTGTCGATGTCCATGGCCAAATTTTGGCGTATGCACCGCAACACCAAACCGAGATTTTACGTGGGGAAGTGCTGGCTTACCGAGGTCAGACGCCATATGTATGGTGGAAAAATTTGGCCTTTCTCGCGCTGTGCGGTACAGCTTTACTGCTATGGTGGCTACACAAACGCCAGCGATCAGTCTCCACATTACAACATCAATGATCCGGCTTGGGCCATGCAGTGCCACACGTTCAAACTTAGGTCAGGCTGTTACCATTCCCTTAGCGGGCGCTGACGTAGGCGTTTACGGCTCGCCTGCTGTTGTTTCTCCGCCAATCGGCGCCTGTCGGCTGCGGCTGATGGCTGTGTGGCAACGCGCATGGCCAGTGGCTGGGCAGCGGCATTGACCAGTGTCTGCAAACGTTGCAAAGCGGCTTTTTTATTGGCCGTTTGCGAACGGTATTGCTGCGCCTTGATAATCAGCACACCATCCTCACGCATGCGCTGGTCCTGGCGCGCCAACAAGCGCTGCTTGACCGCCTCAGGCAAACTTGAACGCGGGATGTCAAAACGCAAATGGATGGCTGTAGCCACCTTGTTGACATGCTGACCGCCAGCACCTTGGGCGCGCACGGCAGTGAGCGTGTACTCGCTGTCAGGAATCTGCACCATGACAGGCTGTTTGACCAGATTGAAAGAACGCATTCACTTCACTCAGCACGCGGGTACGACGAAACGGTGGCAGGCTTTGCCAAATACGGCGCCCATAGGGTTTATCCACCAGTCTGGGGTCGCAAATCACCAGCACACCAGCATCCTGTTCGTCACGTATCAGCCTGCCGGCGCCTTGCTTCAGTGAAATCACCGCATATGGCAGTTGATACTCCATAAAAGCATTGCGGCCTTCGCCATTCAGTTTGTCGATGCGCGCCGCCAGTACCGGGTCGTCAGGTGGGGCAAACGGTAATTTGTCGATAATGACGCAAGAAAGTGCTTCACCGCGTACATCCACCCCCTCCCAAAAACTCTGCGAACCGACCAGCACTGCGTTACCGTGTTGCCGAAACCGTTCTAGCAACTCACTACGGCTCGTCTCACCTTGCAATAGCAAGGGGTAAGGAAGCGACTGCTCAGTAAAGGCCTGCTTCAGCAAGGCATGAACTTCACGCATGGCTTTCAGCGAGGTGCATAAAACAAATGCGCGGCCCTGACTGGCTCGCAGCACCGACAAGGCGACGCTGGCCACCGCGGCATTGTAAGCCACACTATTGGGTACCGGCATGCCATCAGGCACATAAAGCAAGGCCTGACGGGGATAGTCAAACGGACTGTGCCAGTGACGGGTTTGCGCAGCCATGAGCCCCATTTGTTGCTGATAATGGCTAAAATCACTTTTGACTGCCAGCGTCGCCGAAGTGAAGATCCAGGCGCGCGGCTGGGCATTCAGTTGCTTGCCAAAGCCCTCTGCCACGCTGAGCGGTGTGGCATGTAACTGCACACTGTGACTAAACACCTCCACCCAGCGCACCACCTGACTGTGTTCACCTTTAAGCCAGTCAGCCAGCAAAGTATGTAGCACCAGACCGCGCTGCCAGCACTTTTCCAGCATGGGGTCACGGCCTGCCTGCGTTTCAAGCACGGCAGTCAGACGCTCCAGACTGGCAAGCAGGTGTTGGTAGGCGGACGCCAGCCCTTTCAGACCCAACGCGTTTTGCACCGGCATGCGGGCGCCCTCGTAGGGAAATACCAGCCTGAACTCGCGACAGGCTTTTTCCAGCGGCGGGACGGCCTCATTCAGTGCCAGACAATCTTTGGCCAGACTTAGGTAGGCGATCTGGCTATCACGTGCCAGTTCCATCACCTGAGCGGTAGACACGTCCTCTCCAAAAAACAGCCCGGCCACTTCGGGCAACTGATGCGCCTCGTCAAATACCACTGTGTTGGCACTGGGCAACAATTCGGCCACGCCCTCGTCGCGCAACATGACATCGGCAAAAAACAGGTGGTGGTTGACCACCACCACATCGGCTGCCAGTGCCTGTTTGCGGGCTTCCATGACAAAACATTGTTTGTAAAATTGGCAGTCTTGCCCAATACAATTGTCGCGGGTAGAGGTAACTTGTTGCCAGACCGTGGCTTGCTCTGGCACCGTCACCAGTTCTGCCTTGTCTCCGGTTTGGCTATGTTCGGCAAAACTTTGTAAAAGCGGGATGTATTGCGCGTCCTCCCGCGACTGAAAACGACCTTCAAGGCTGGCGCGTTGCAAATGGTAATGACACAGATAATTGGCACGCCCTTTAAGCATGGCCACCGTTACTGGCACCTTGAGGGCTTCGCGTACAGCAGGTAAGTCGCGTTGATAGAGCTGGTCTTGTAACGTTTTGGTGCCGGTGGAAATAATCACTTTGCCGCCTGACAGCAATGCCGGTACCAGATAAGAATACGTTTTACCAGTGCCTGTACCTGCTTCAGCCACCAGTTGTTGTTGCTGTACAATGGCCTCGGCGATTGCTTGCGCCATTTCCAGTTGTTGCGGTCGACGACGAAAATTTGGCAGCGTGCTGGCGAGTGCACCCTGTTCTGAAAACGCTTGGCTAACCTGTTGCATAAAAGACATGATGGAATTATCCCACGTTCTGTTGGCAGGCAGGCACAAACCCCCCATTTTTTCGCCATTGCGGTCTTGCAGTGAATCTGGTTCTGTGGCATCTTAAGGGCTGTTTTTTGCAACTCTCGAACAGCCAATGTTGGTTGCCTTTTCTGGATTATGTCATCCAATGTACTTGACGCTTAAATCGCGATTCAGACTCCTTATTCTGTTGAGCAGTGTACTGCTCTGTCAGTGCAAAAGTGTAGCTTCGCCCGGCGAAGATGCGCGTTGGCAGCAGGCCTATCGCTACACGCAAGCGCAGGTACAAGCCGAAGCAGCCGAGGACAAAAGCTGGACAGACAAGGTCGAAGAAATTCTGGTACAAGCGCTCAGTTTGACCGGGATACATTATAAATACGGTGGTCGCAGTCCGGAAACAGGCTTTGATTGCAGTGGCTTTGTTCGTTACGTGTTTCAGACTGCGGCACAAATTTCGTTGCCACCCTCAGCTCGCACCATTAGCGAGTTAGGCGAAGCGGTTAAACGTGAAGACCTAAAACCAGGTGACCTGGTATTTTTCAATACGCTACGCGCAACCTTTTCCCACGTTGGTATTTATTTGGGTAACAACCAGTTTATTCATGCCCCGCGTGCCGGCAGTCAGGTACGCATAGAAAACATGGACGACCGCTACTGGAAAACCCGTTACAACGGGGCCAAACGTATGGAAACTGAATTGCGGCAGCCCGCGAATCGCTAGTCATCCGCTGTGAGTGGGCGATCACTGTGGCCGAGACTACGGTGCGGGTTGACGATGTCTCGTATCCGTTGTTTCAGCTCTCTGGCCTCTGGAAATCGCCCCATTTGTTTGCGTGAAAACAGACAAATGCCGTTGCAACGCACTTCTAGAATGCCGCCTGTGCCGGGTACCAGACTGACCGCCTGTAACTCCTGCTCAAAGGTGGTTAACAGCTCTTGCGCCAGCCAAGCTGCGCGCAACAACCACCGACACTGTGTACAAAATTCAATTTCTACGATAGGCTTGTTCATAAAGGCTTTCTCGGCCTGTGGGCTAGTCAGACCGCGTTTGTTTACTTACAATGTGCCCAGTGACAGGGTGGATGTACAGAATTGTATAAAATGAACTTAAGACAGAGACATCCACTCTTTACCGTAGCATCTATTACACACTTATTTTAATTCATTATGTGCAACGCTTCGTTGCAGAAAACCATCTCACAAGGCAGATTATGCGTTCCAATTTAGAAAAATTCAGCTTGCTTGGTGCTGGCGCTTTTGTTGGTGTTTTGATTAGTTTCAATTTCTCAGCTTGGGCAGACAAAACACCGCCCATCCAGTTACCAATCGAAGAATTACGTGTGTTTGCCGAGGTGTTTGCCAAAGTCAAATCTGACTATGTTGAGCCAGTGGAAGATAAAAAGCTGATCAATGAAGCGTTGTCCGGCATGTTGCAAGGGTTAGATCCACACTCCACGTTTATGGACGCCGACGCCTATAAAGAATTGCAAGCCGGTACCCAAGGCGAGTTTGGTGGACTTGGTATCGAAGTGGCCATGGAAGATGGTCTGGTCAAAGTGGTGACTCCGATAGAAGACAGTCCGGCTTACAAAGCTGGCCTGAAATCGGGTGACCTGATCATGAAGCTGGATGATACCCAAGTACGTGGTTTGACCCTGAACGATGCAGTCAAGCGCATGCGTGGTGTGCCAGATACCAAAATTGTGCTGACCGTGTTGCGCAAAGGCGAAGACAAACCGCTGACCTTTACTTTGACACGCGCAGTCATCAAGTCACAAAGTGTTAAAAATAAATGGATTGAACAAGACTATGGTTATGTGCGGGTCAGCCAGTTTCAGGAACGCACCGGTGAAGACCTCGCCAAAGCACTGAAAAACTTACGCAGCGAAAACAAAGCCCCTTTGAAGGGCTTGGTACTAGACCTTCGCAACAACCCCGGTGGCTTGCTTGATGCGGCTGTTGGGGTCTCTGCTGCTTTCCTGCCTAAAGATGACCTGGTGGTATACACCGAAGGTCGTGTAGCGGACTCCAAAATGCGTTTGGTCGCGACACCGCTGGACTATGCCCGCCGCGGTAAGTCTGACTATCTGAAAGATTTACCAGAAGAATTTAAATCAGTACCGATCGTTGTACTGATTAATGCTGGCTCGGCATCAGCCTCAGAGATTGTGGCAGGTGCTTTACAGGATCACAAACGTGCCACCATCATGGGTATACAGAGTTTCGGTAAGGGTTCGGTACAAACCATCTTGCCAATGAACAATGGCAGCGCTATCAAGCTGACCACTGCACGTTACTTTACGCCTAACGGCCGCTCCATTCAGGCCAAGGGGATTGTGCCAGACGTGTTGGTAGATGACGGCTCCGACCCAAGCTTGTCCTTACATGAAGCCGATTTGAAACGTCATTTGTCCAACCCTACCGATAATAAGGACAAATCTGACAAGCCAGTGGACGAAGCAAAATCTAAAGCCGCCGCAGACAAGCTGAAAGAAGAAAAGCACGCTGAAGCACGTGGCCCGATTGAGCCAGCCAGCAAGGATGATTTCCAGTTTGTTCAGGCCATGAACCTGCTTAAAGGTCTGCCGGTACAAAAAGCCCCTGAATCGGCCAAAGTCAGTGACGCCAAAAGCAAATAAGCGCAACTAAATTATGTTTAACGTATCTCGTAGACTACCCATGCCCGGATTAGATCAATGGATTCAGGTTCTGGACATGGGTTTGCGTACGGTGTTTGCGCCAGCAGTTGCCAGTCGCCCTTGTCCGCAGGCTGACTCGACGACTGTGCTGGACGAGACGGCGCGTAAACATGCGGCAGCTTTAATGCGTATCAACCATGTCGGAGAAGTCTGTGCGCAGGCGCTGTATAGCGGCCAAACTTTAGTGTCACGTAACCCGGCCAATATCGAGGCGCTGAAACAGGCCTCTCGAGAGGAAGTTGACCATTTAGCTTGGTGCGAGCAACGGATTGCTGCATTGGGTGGCCGCAAAAGCCTGCTCAACCCGGTTTGGTATGCCGCCAGTTTTGGTATGGGCGTGACGGCGGGCTTGCTAGGAGAACGTTGGAATTTGGGGTTTTTGGCCGAAACCGAACGTCAGGTTTCACACCATCTACAAGACCACTTGCAACAATTGCCAGCACAAGACCATGCCTCGCGCGCCATCGTAAGCCAGATGAAAACAGATGAAGAAGCGCACGCGCAAACAGCGCAACAACTCGGTGCGGCCAGCTTGCCAGCACCCGTCAAACAGGCCATGGCATTGGCTTCCAAATGCATGACCCGCACCGCCTATTATTGGTAACTGCCTAGTTTACAACGAGCCTAACATGCAAAAATTTAGTGATAACTTACTGATGCTCGACACGGCCGACCACGTCAAACGCATCGAATTATTTGACCCACAACAGCATCTGGCCGGTGTGATAGAAAATAAGCCAGGTACTCAAGGTTCTATCAAGGTTTACCATCATTTGTTCAAGGTCTATGGTGAAATTAATAGTGATGCAGCAGTCGAAGGGCTGGCCTTGTATGCCGAACACACCGAGGATGCAGAAAATCATCCCGGCAAGCACCCGAATATCGACCGTTTGCTCACCGTACTGGACAAGGAGCAAATCTTGTCGATGAAAGTGGTCACGGAATAAATCTACTTCAGGCATAAAAAAACCTCCTGTGACGGAGGTTTTTTTATGCCTATGACTCGCCTGACACAGCCTAACACGAGCGTTGCTGAAGATGGCGCACGATGGGCGGATGGTAAATAAATTCAAGTAAATGGCCAACACTGTCCAGACAGTAAAAGCCACGCGAACCGTCGCGGTGTGACTTGGGCGCTTCGGTAATGCGCACCCCGTGCGCCAGCATATGTGCATGCCAGTCATCCACGGCCTGGGCATCGGTCAGCACAAAGCCAACATGATCGAGTCGCTGCAAGGGGTCAGCCGCATAATCGACGCGGTGCAAGGCAAACACATCGCCGTGGTTGGTGAGATAGACATTATCAGGGTCTGGCTGCCATTCAATCTGCATGCCAATAATGCGGGTATAAAAATCTACCGCTGATTCCAGGTCTTGGATAAACAGCGCCACATGGCGTATGCCTATCATGCCGGAGGGGATGTGTGTGGCTACGGTCATACGCCCTCCCCTTAATCAAAACTGGGTGCTTTAATGACAAAGTCATGCGTGATTTCGCAGGCTTTTTGCAGCATGATGCTGGCCGAGCAGTATTTTTCGGCGGACAGTTTGACCGCACGCTCCACTTGCGAGGCGTTCAGGCCCTCGCCGGTAACCACAAAATGCACATGAATTTTGGTAAACACCTTGGGCACCGTATCGGCACGCTCGGCGCTGATTTCAGCCAGGCAATCGACAATCGGCTGCCGCGCTTTTTTGAGGATGGTCACCACGTCAAACGAGGTGCAAGCCCCCATGCCTATGAGCAGCATTTCCATTGGCCGCATGCCAATATTGCGACCGCCATTTTCTGGCGCGCCGTCCAGCACCACCGCATGGCCAGTTTCGGATTCCCCGACAAAACTGACGCCATCTATCCATTTGACTTGTACTTGCATGCAGGAATTATCCTCAATGATTAATAGCCGTTATTTGACGCCGAGCAACTCAACATCAAACACACGTGTCGCATAGGGCGGAAACACACCACCAGCACCACGCGCGCCGTACCCCATATCAGATGGGAGAATCAATGTGCGTTAACCGCCGACATTC
>CAYYBN010000087.1:0-593 GCA_964470225.1 uncultured Methylotenera sp.
CGGCCAACGACGGGTAGAAGAGCGGCAGGCTGGTCATCTGCTGACTTTGGCCGATAGCCAGTATCCAGCCCGTCTGTTACACATCAACCAGCCACCACCTGTGCTGTATGCCAAAGGCAATCTGCAAGTGCTGCGACGACCCGCCATGGCGGTGGTGGGTAGTCGCCATGCCACACCACAGGGTGAGCAAACGGCTGCGGCTTTTGCACAAAGCTTGTGTCAGGCGGGCTTTAGCGTGGTGAGCGGACTTGCGCTGGGCATCGATGGCGCTGCACACCGTGGGGCCTTGCAGGCAGATGGCGCGACCATCGCCGTGGTCGGTACCGGACTGGACATCGTTTACCCGGCCAGACACAAAGCACTGGCACACCTGATTGCCGAACATGGCTTACTACTGTCGGAGTTCTCACTGGGGACGCCCTCTATTCCACACCATTTTCCGAGACGCAACCGCATTATCAGCGGTCTGTCTGAAGGCTGTCTGGTGGTTGAAGCCAATGTCGACAGCGGCTCACTGATTACGGCGCGTCTGGCAGCTGAGCAAGGCCGAGAGGTGTTTGCCATCCCCGGATCTATCCATTCGCCCGTGGCCA
>CAYYBN010000087.1:603-7612 GCA_964470225.1 uncultured Methylotenera sp.
TCCGAGTTTCCACAATGGCAGGGTTGGCAGTCGGCGGCCATGCAATCTGCATCGACCGCAATCACAGCAGACGGCCTTGGCCCAAACGGGTCATTACCCGAACGGGCCAACTTACCGCCGCAAGCCTTGTCTGTGCTGGCTTGCATGGGGTTTGACCCGGTATTTGCAGACCAGATTGCCGTGCGTAGCGGCTTGACCACCAGTGAGGTTTCCACCATGCTGACGCTACTTGAACTCGCCGGAATGGTCAGTAATCTAAATAATGGACAAATTCTTCGTCTGCACTGACCTGTACCGGCCACACGCCATGAAGAGGAGACAGGCATGCTGGATGTGTTGATATTCATTTATCAAAACCACTGGGATACACACGGGACAGAAACTGACCATCCAAAAACAAATGAAGCGGATGAGGCTGTACTGGCGCACACGCTGGCGCAAGCAGGCTTTAAACATCAGGATATTTTGCAAGCCTTTGATTGGGTACAGCAATTGCGTTTATCCACTGGACACACCAACTATCTGGTCGACACACAGGCCATGCGCCTCTATTGCGAACTGGAGCGCGAGACGCTGGGTGAGCAAGGCCTGCAATTTTTACAGCAGCTACAAGCCACCGGTATTCTGACAGCTCAGGAACGCGACCTGATTATCGACCGTGCGCTGGCATTGCCACAAAGCAACGTGAGCATTGAAGATGTACGCTGGATAACCATGATGGCCCTGGGCGACAGCCCGCGTAAAGAAGACTATCTGTTTGTGGAAGACGCCCTGCTGGCCTCGACCGCCTGCTTCAAACATTAATGCGACCTAACCAGACTCGCTTCAAGAACGCACAGACTGAATAATATCGGCACGCAATGGTCGACGGACTTGAAATAGACTGCCCGCTCCAGACGCATCGCCGGTTTTACATGCGTTTGAAAGCGATTAAAGTTGCTCGATGATGCGCCGCAGTGTGGTGGCCTGATTCAGGGTGTAAAAGTGCATTTTACTCACCCCTTGCTCAGCCAGACGACGGCAAATATTCGCCACCACCTCAACACCAAAGGCACGCAAGGAAGCCAGGTCATCACCATAGGCCTCCAGCCGCATACGTAACCATCGTGGAATCTCTGCACCACACACACTGGAAAAGCGCGCCAGTTGGGTGTAGTTGTAGATGGGCATGATGCCGGGAATGATGGGGGCATGCACGCCTTGTGCTTGCGCGGCATCGACAAAACGAAAATAGGCATCCACATTGTAAAAGTACTGGGTAATAGCCGAGTTGGCCCCTGCTTCCATCTTGCACTTGAAATTTTCCAGATCGCGTTGCGCCGAGCCTGACTCGGGATGAAACTCGGGGTAAGCCGCCACTTCCAAATGGAACCAGTCGCCAGTCTCCTGGCGGATAAAGCTGACCAGTTCGTTGGCGTATTTGAAATCGCCTGCGCTGACTTCACCAGAAGGAATGTCGCCACGCAGGGTCACCAACCGGTTGATGCCAGCTTGCTGATAGTGCTGCAGCAGTTCACGTATTTCCTGCTTGCTGGAAGAGATGCAGGAAATATGCGGTGCGGCGTTGTGGCCAGACTGGTGAATTTCCAATACGCTTTCCATGGTACTGTCACGCGTAGAACCCCCGGCGCCTAAAGTCACCGAAAAAAATTCAGGCCTAAAAACTGCCAGTTGCTGACGTACGTCACGCAAGTTGGCCATGCCTTCTGCGGTTTTGGGCGGAAAGAACTCAAAGCTGAAGTCGATATGCGGGGTATTTTTTGCGTTCACGTATTTAATCTTTGCTAGTTAAAAGGCTGCTCAGCAGCCAAGACAACAGGGTGTAGGCCAGCGCACCAATGACGCCCGCAGGCAAGCTCGCCACACTAAAACCATCAATCCAGCCGCCTGCCAGCCAGAACATCAGGCCATTAATCACCAGAATAAACAGCCCCAAGGTCAGCAGTGTCATTGGTAATGTCAGCAGGATAAGCAGTGGCCTGATCAGCGTATTGGCCAGTCCGATGACCAGTGCTGCCCAAAAGGCATCCGTAAAATGCGCGACATGAATGCCGGGTACCAGATGGGCTACCGCCACCAGCGCCACCGCATGTAATGCCCATGTTAGCAAAAGAGCGCCCATGGTTACCTGCCTTTCTAAACCACCCTTGAAGCAGCCCTCGCTGTTTACCTGTCAGCGTATAACAGCGGGCATCGTCCACATTTACTTACCAAATGGCGCATAGTCAAGGTATAGCGATGAAGCAACACCCAGCCTGTGCTGTGATTCCAATACCAACTTACCAAGCACCGACTCACCAAGCCTGAAGGCCTGCGATGTAGGCATCCGTGACTATGCGCGATAAATCAATCACCCCGTCTGATGCTGACCGGGGCGATGATCGTCGCCTGTTAGTAACGGTAATGGTCTGGCTTGAAAGGACCTTGCTGGCTCACACCAATATAAGCGGCTTGTTCTGGGGTGAGTGTCGTCAGTTGCGCATTGAGTTTTTTCAGTTGCAACACAGCTACTTTTTCATCCAGATGCTTAGGCAGTGTATAGACACCGACCGGATAGTTGTCGGTTTGTGTATAAAGCTCAATCTGGGCAATGGTCTGGTTAGCAAAACTGGAGCTCATGACATAGCTAGGGTGGCCGGTTCCGCAACCGAGGTTCACCAAACGGCCTTTAGCCAGCAGGATAATGCGTTTTGACGGTTTGCCATCGGTGGCCGGGAAAATCACATGGTCTACCTGTGGTTTGATTTCTTCCCACTGATAGTGCTCCAAGCTGGCTACATCAATTTCATTGTCGAAGTGTCCGATGTTGCAGACAATCGCCTGGTCTTTCATTTTGGTCATGTGGGCATGGGTAATGACATGGTAATTACCGGTAGCAGTCACAAAAATGTCGGCATGCTCGGCTGCATAATCCATGGTCACCACACGGTAGCCTTCCATGGCGGCTTGCAAGGCGCAAATGGGGTCAATCTCGGTCACCCAAACTTGGGCGGAGAGCGCGCGTAACGCTTGCGCTGATCCTTTACCCACATCGCCATAGCCCGCAACAACGGCAATTTTGCCTGCAATCATGACATCGGTAGCACGTTTGATGCCATCCACCAATGATTCACGGCAGCCATATAGGTTGTCAAACTTGGACTTGGTGACAGAGTCGTTAACGTTAATTGCGGGAAAAGCCAGTTTGCCTTCTTTGTGCATCTGATACAACCGGTGTACACCGGTGGTGGTTTCTTCGGTCACGCCTTTAATATTAACCAAACGTCTGGAGTACCAGGTCGGGTCGACCTTGAGTTTAGTTTTGATGGCGTTAAACAGGCAAATCTCTTCTTCTGAGCCTGGGTTGGCCAACACGGACAAATCTTTTTCAGCACGGGCACCCAGATGCAATAACAATGTCGCATCGCCACCATCGTCTAAAATCATGTTAGTGTAACCACCATCTGGCCACTCGAAAATACGATGGGTATAGTCCCAGTATTCTTCCAGCGTTTCGCCTTTAACTGCGAACACGGCCGTACCGCTGGCTGCAATGGCCGCTGCTGCATGGTCTTGGGTTGAGTAGATATTGCAGGAGGCCCAGCGTACTTCGGCACCGAGGTCTTTCAGCGTTTCAATCAGCACCGCAGTCTGAATGGTCATGTGCAGAGAACCAGTAATACGTGCTCCCTTAAGCGGTTGTGAAGCAGCATACTCGTCGCGTATCGCCATCAGGCCCGGCATTTCGGTTTCGGCAATGGCAATTTCTTTACGGCCCCATTCAGCCAGTGCCAGATCGGCAATTACATAATCTTTAATATCAGCTACAGCATTCATTTCAAGGTCCTTGATGGGATGAAAACTGAGCATGGAAGGGGATTGACGTGTCATTCACCTTTTTCCGTGCTCGCACAGTTAAAAGTGAACGCCGTTGATATGCAGAAACTGCACATTGATCTGAGCCTGGGAGTTAATCTCTCGCAGCGTTCCTCAGAAGCACCACATTATAGCTGCGGCAAGCAATTTTTCAAACCTGATATTTCTGGTTCATTAACTCAGAAAGTAGATACCGTGGATCGGTTCCATGTTCAAGGGATTTGCCAGCAAAAATGTTCATCAGGCATTGGAAAACCACACAGCCCTTGCAAAGAAGGGCTGTGTGGGCACATATGAATTAACTGTTATCTGCAGCGATTTCTTTTTCGCGGGCAACCAGTTTTTCTTTAATACGCGCGGATTTACCAGAACGCTCACGCAAGTAATACAGCTTGGCGCGACGAACATCACCACGGCGCTTCACTTCAATCGAGGCAATCAGCGGAGAATACGTCTGGAATGTACGCTCAACACCTTCACCAGAAGAAATTTTACGCACAATGAATGAAGAGTTCAGGCCTTTGTTACGCTTGGCGATGACCACGCCTTCGTAAGCCTGTACACGTTTACGTGTACCTTCCACCACGTTCACACCCACAACCACAGTGTCGCCCGGCGCAAAGTCAGGGATAGATTTGTTCAAGCGGGTGATTTCTTCCTGCTCGAGCAATTTGATAATGTCTGCCATGTCAGTTCCTTTTAATTGTAAAGTAACTCGTTCCTACTCAGCTTCTTTGAGTAGCCTAGTCTCTTCTTTCGTCAACGGCCTTGCGGCCAGTAAATCAGGGCGTTTTGCCCTGGTTAGCAACAGCGATTGTTGTAACCGCCATTGTCTAATCTTTGCATGGTGCCCGGACAACAATACTTCCGGCACCTTTAATCCTGCGTACACTTCCGGGCGCGTGTAGTGCGGGTAATCGAGCAGGCCGTTCACAAAAGAATCTTGCTGCGCCGAATCAGCATCGCCCAAGGCCCCGGGTAATTGGCGGATGATGGCATCCAGCAATACCATGGCGGGCAACTCTCCCCCACTCAACACATAATCACCGATGGACAGTTCTTCATCCACCAGTGTATCCAGCACGCGCTGGTCTACCCCTTCATAGCGGCTGGCCAACAACACCAGTCCATTTTGCGCGGTTAATTGCAGCACTTTGTCGTGTGTCAGCGGTGTACCGCGTGGGGACAAATGGATCACCCTCGGCGTCACACCCTGCGCTTGCACTCTGGACTTGGCGTCGGCAATCGCCGCCGCCAGCGGTTCGGCCAGCATCACCATGCCGGGGCCACCGCCATAAGGCCGGTCATCCACAGTCTGATGCACATCCTGCGTATACTGACGCGGATTGGTCAGCGTCAACTGATACAAACCGCGCTGTTTGGCACGGCTGGTAATGCCATACTCAGTTAGCGCCGCAAACATCTCAGGAAACAAACTGATGACTTCAATCTGCGTCATGAGCAACAGCCCTGTCTAAAAATCTGAATCCCAATCTACCAGCACTGACCCGGCCTGAAGATTCACCTCGGGCACGGCCTCACTGGTAAACGGAATCAGGCGCTCGCGGTATTCTTCACGCAGTTTGCCGTCCTTGCCTTTGACCAGTGTGGCTTGCGTCTCGCGCACAACCAGCACATCGTTGGCACCGGTTTCAAACACTTGGGTGATTTTGCCAAAATCCACACCATCAGTATTGGTGACTTGCAAGCCGATCAGGTCTGACCAATAATATTCACCTTCATCTGGCTCGGGCAAGGCATCGCGCGGCACGGCAATTTGCTGACCTTTGAGGCTAAACGCCACATCGCGATCATTGATCCCTGCCAGCTTGACCAGCAAGACATCGTTGTGCAACTTGGCTTGCTCCACACTGACTTCACGCCAGATAGAGCCTTTTCCTAACCACCAGCGCTCGTAGTCCAGCAGACCGTCCAGATGCTCGGTATCTGGCACAATTTTCAGCCAGCCATAAACGCCATATGGGGCGACTATGCGCCCCATCACAACCATTTGTTCTAACGCCATCAATTAGGCGTTACAACAATTACTCAGCGGCTGCTTCGGCAGCCGCGGCAACTTTAGCAGCCGCTTCAGCCGCTTTTTTCGCTTTGGCAGCTTCAGCTTTTTCAACGTCTTTGGCTTTGGCAGCCGCCATGCCATCGACGCCTTTGGCGTGGAATTTAACCAAACGCGCCACGGTGTCAGACATTTGTGCGCCGTTACCCACCCAATACTGGGCACGGGCTTCATCAATACGCAAGCCTTCGGCACCTGCACGGGCAGATGGATTGTAAAAACCGATGCGCTCAACGAAACGACCGTCACGACGGTTGCGGGAATCTGCCACAACTACGCTGTAAAACGGGTTCTTTTTGGAGCCACCGCGTGATAAACGAATAACGACCATAATTTGTTCTCTTAAAAATGAATTTCTTTGCAGAAAGGCGCGGATTATACTGGATAACGCAAAGACGTGGCAAGTGTTTTCATTGCCATAAAACGTTTACCTGTAGCGTGTCGGATCCGGGATGCCAGCCAGTTCAAAGCCGGCCTTGCGGAAACGACAAGAATCGCAGAGACCGCAGGCTGCACCCTGCGCATCCGCCTGATAGCAGGATACAGTGAGCCCATAATCCAGACCCAAGGCATGGCCAGTACGAATAATATCCGCCTTGCTGAGATCAATCAGTGGGGCATGTACAGTAATGGTCTGGCCTTCCACTGCGGCTTTGGTCGCCAGATTGGCCATTTGCTGAAAAGCTTGTACATACTCGCCACGGCAGTCGGGATAGCCGGAATAATCCAAGGCATTGACGCCGATAAAAATATCATGCGCCTTTAATACCTCAGCCCAAGCCAACGCCAGTGACAACATGATGGTGTTGCGCGCTGGCACATAAGTCACTGGTATACCCGGTGTTTCCTGCTCAGGCACGGCAATACGGTTATCCGTCAGCGCCGAACCGCCAAACAGTGACAAATCCAGTTGCACAGTTTTGTGTTCTACTGCACCCAAGGCGCTGGTTATCCGTTGCGCAGCCAATAGCTCGGCATTATGTCGCTGGTGATAATCCAGACTCAGGCAATAACAGTCGTAACCTTGTGCACGGGCTATCGCTAGCACGGTACTGGAATCGAGCCCACCGGACAGGC
>CAYYBN010000088.1:0-7547 GCA_964470225.1 uncultured Methylotenera sp.
TTTGCACTCATCATACCAAACAGAATAAAACCAACATGGGCGATGGTGGAGTATGCCAGCATGCGCTTGAGGTTGGTTTGTACAATGGCACTGAAGGTACCTATGGTAATCGACAACACGGCCATTAGTAGCAGCATGTCTTGCCAGTCCAGTGCCAAGGGATGTAAACCTTGAACCAGCAAACGCACTGTCATGGCAAAGGCAGCCAGCTTGGGGACCGAGCCGATGAGTAGCGTCATCGGTGTAGGCGAGCCTTGGTAAACGTCAGGCACCCACATTTGAAACGGCACAGCGCCAAACTTGAAAGCAATGCCTGCCACCACAAATACCAAGCCCATGGTCAACACCGGGCTGTTGCCTACGCGTTGGGTAATGGCATTGGCAATATCGGTCAAATCCATACTACCCGTCATGCCATACAGCATGCTCATGCCATACAACAACATGCCTGATGCTAACGCACCCAGCACAAAGTATTTGATGGCTGCTTCAGAGGCCTGGCGATTATCACGGTCAAACGCCACCAGCGAGTACAAGCACAATGACAACAGTTCTAGACCAATATAAAGCGTTAACAAATTGCTTCCAGAAACCATGATCATCATGCCGAGCAAGGCAAACAATACCATGGCATAAAATTCGCCACGATACAAACCTCGCTCCTGCAAATAACGACGGGTATAAACCAAGATAAGCGAGGTGCCCACATACAGCATCAGTTTCAGAATATCGGCCAAGGAATCGTCGATAAACATGTGTGAGAAAGCAAAGCCCACTGCCGGACTATGGGTCTGAAAAGTCACCAGCGCAGCTATGAATAGCGTAATTTGGCTAAAGCCATACAACAGGTGCCGGTTATGCGGTTGTATAAACAAATCCAGCAGCAAAATGGCCATGGCCATGACCAGTACGATCACCTCAGGCAACAGTGTGAGCAAGTCGTATTGCATAGTATCCATCGATTGTATTCCTGCCCCTTAGTAGCCGACTGCCGGCAATTTGGAAATGGCCATGTGTTTTAAAAATTCGGTACTGGTGGCTTGCATGGTTTCAGTCAGGGCTTGCGGGTACAAGCCAAAACCAATGGTCAACAAGGCAAGCACCGCCAGAATCAGAAACTCGCGTTTGTTAAGATCACTCAACTCGGCGACATGATGGTTAGCGATGGCGCCAAAGAAGACGCGCTTAGTCATCCAAAGCGTATAAGCAGCACCAAAAATCAAAGTCGTGGCGGCGAAGAATGCCACCCAGAAATTGAACTTGACTGCAGCAAGAATCACCATAAATTCACCAACAAAACCTGAGGTGCCTGGCAAGCCACTATTGGCCATGGCAAACAGCACAGCAAAACCAGCAAACACTGGCATGGTGTTCAC
This sequence comes from uncultured Methylotenera sp., assembly GCA_964470225.1. Lineage (GTDB taxonomy): Bacteria > Pseudomonadota > Gammaproteobacteria > Burkholderiales > Methylophilaceae > Methylophilus. The sequence goes on from CAYYBN010000088.1 coordinate 1,377, forward strand.
CACACCACCGTAAGCTGAAATTTCGCGGCTATGTACACGGTCGTAGAGTACACCCACACACAAAAACATGGCTGCGGAAATAAAGCCGTGGGAGATCATTTGCACCATCGCCCCCTCTAACGCCAGCTGGCTAAACATGAAAAAGCCCAGCGTGACAAACCCCATGTGCGAGATAGATGAGTAAGCAATGAGCTTCTTCATGTCTTTTTGCACCAACGCGACTAAGGCGATATACACCACCGCAATCAGTGACAACGCAATCATGCCTTTGGCGAAATAATGTGCCGCATCGGGCGCAATCGGCATGGCAAAGCGTAAGAAGCTATACCCTCCGAGCTTGAGTGCAATCGCGGCCAACACCACGGAGCCACCCGTGGGTGCTTCAACGTGGGCATCCGGCAACCAAGTATGCACTGGCCACATCGGGATTTTGACGGCAAAAGCCATAAAGAAAGCGATATAAATCAATAGCTGTGACTTGAGCGTTAAAGGCAGCAGGTAGTAATCTGCAAGGTCAAAGCTACCAGTCTGGTGGTACAAATAAATAAAAGCCACCAGCATCAAGAGTGAGCCTAACAACGTATAAAGAAAAAATTTGACCGTGGCATAAACGCGGTTAGGGCCGCCCCAGATACCAATGACCAAGAACATGGGAATCAACATGGCTTCCCAAAACACGTAGTACAAAATGGCATCAAGTGCGGTAAATACGCCGATCATGATGCCACTCATAATCAGAAAGGCGGCCATGTATTGCGCCACATGCTTGGTAATCACTTCCCAACCTGCCAGCACGACAATCACCGTGGTAAAACTGGTTAACAAGACCAGTGGCAACGAAAACCCATCTATGCCCAGATGGTAGTGCATATTAAACGCAGGCACCCAAGCATACAGTTCCTCTAACTGAAACAGGCCTTCCTTGGCGTTAAACAACAGATAGAGCGGCACAGTAACAGCAAAACTTAGCACACTACCGAGCAATGCCAGCCAACGGGTCAGCCCCGCCTTGGCATCGCTACCCAACAGCAATACCAGCACGCCAGATAAAACAGGCAGCCAGACGGACAGGCTGAGCCAGGAAATACTTTGAAGGTCGGCTTGCATCATCAGTGAATCTTGATTAAAAAGGTCATGAACAGGAATACGCCAATAATCATGGCGAACGCGTAATGGTAAATCAAACCCGATTGCAGATGACGCAGTTTGGCGGCGATTTTACCCATGGTTTTGGCAGTGCCATTCACCATGGCGCCATCAATCAGCGTGATGTCACCAAACTTCCACAGCAGGCTGCCTAAACAGCGCGAACCACCGGCAAAATACTTCTCGTTAAAGCTGTCGAAGCCATATTTGTTTTCCAGCACACGTACAATCAGGCTGCAACGCGTATGAATAGCAGCCGGAATATCCGGCCGCTTCATGTAAAAGAACCAGGACAGCACCACACCGGACAAGGCCAGCGCAAACGGCAAGCTGGTAAAGCCATGCATTGCCATACCAGCAGGACTGTGCATGAACTCATGGTAGTGATGCGCCAAATGTGCCATGGCCGGATGCGCTTCTGAATTAACAAAAATCACGTTGTGGAAGAAGTTGCCAAACAACATGGGCTCTAACGCGATGTAGCCTATCAACAAAGAAGGAATGGCCAGCAATGCCAATGGCAAGGTCACTACCCAGCCGGGCTCATGCGGGTCATCATTTGGGCCAAGGCCATGGTGATGGTCATGCGCGTCATCATGATGTCCGTGGTCTTCATGTTCATCATGTGCAGCATGGGCGTCGTGCGTAGCTTTGGCGTGGTCATCATGTGCCTCGGCATGATTGCCACTACGCCATTTTTCTTCGCCGTGGAATACCAGGAAGTACAGACGGAAAGAATAGAAGGCAGTGACAAATACGCCGACGATGACAGCAAAGTAGGCAAAGCCGCTGCCAGGGATATGCGACAGTTCAACCGCTTCAATAATGCTGTCTTTGGAATAAAACCCGGAGAAAAATGGGGTACCAATCAAGGCTAGCGAGCCGATGAGCGAGGTGATCCAGGTAATGGGCAGGTATTTTTTCAGGTTACCCATATTTCGGATGTCCTGATCGTGATGCATGCCCATAATCACAGAACCGGCACCAAGGAATAGCAGCGCTTTAAAGAAGGCGTGGGTCATCAGGTGAAAAATCGCCACCGAGTAGGCAGACGCGCCCAGTGCCACGGTCATATAGCCTAGTTGTGATAAGGTGGAATAGGCCACCACGCGTTTGATGTCGTTCTGAATAATTCCCAGAAAGCCCATAAACAACGCAGTGATGGCACCGATGACCATCACCGTGGACAGTGCAGTGGTTGACAGTTCAAACAGTGGTGACATGCGCGCCACCATAAAAATACCGGCAGTCACCATGGTCGCTGCGTGTATCAGTGCAGAAATCGGCGTGGGGCCTTCCATGGAGTCTGGCAACCAGACATGCAAGGGCACTTGTGCCGATTTACCCATGGCGCCGATAAACAGCAGCAAACAAGTCACTGTCATCAACGACCACTGGCAGTTGCCGAGTAGATTGATTTTGGTGCTGGCCAGTTCCGGCGCACGTTGGAACACAGTGGCATAATCCAGGCTGCCGAAATAGTACAGCACCATACCTATGCCAAGCAGGAAACCAAAATCACCTACACGGTTCACCAGAAAGGCCTTGAGGTTGGCGTAAATCGCAGTGGGACGGGTGAACCAGAAGCCAATCAGCAGGTAAGACACCAAGCCAACCGCTTCCCAGCCAAAAAACAATTGCATGAAGTTGTTGCTCATCACCAACATCAGCATGGAGAAGGTAAACAGCGAAATGTAACTAAAGAAACGGCTGTAACCGGGGTCGTCCTGCATATAGCCAATGGTGTAAATATGCACCATCAACGAGACAAAAGTCACCACCACCATCATCATCGCACTGAGGTTATCAATCAAGAAACCAACCTCAAAATGGATGTCTCCGGAATTGAGCCAGGTATACACGGACTCATTCAGGGTGTAACCATTGAGCGTTTGGCTAAACACGCAAATCGACAAAATAAACGCACTAGCAACCCCGGCAATGGTGACTACATGGGCCGCCCAGCGCGGCAGCTGGTTACGCAGCAGGCCAACCAATGCCGCCGCCAGCAATGGCAATAGCGGTATCAATATCAGGACTTGTTTCATTGTCATTGCAGCTTAACCTTTTAATTGATCCAGATCATCGACATTAATGGTGCGCAGGTTACGGAACAGCACCACCAAAATTGCCAGACCAATGGCCGACTCAGCCGCGGCCACAGTCAGGATAAAGAACACAAATACCTGACCGCCAATGTCATTCAGATAGTGTGAAAAGGCAACAAAATTCAGATTAACCGCCAGCAGCATAAGCTCAATGGCCATCAAAAGAATAATCACGTTTTTACGGTTAAGAAAAATACCGACCACACTGATGCCAAACATCAATGCGCCCAATGTCAGGTAATGTGACAAGCCAACCATCTTATTTGCCCTCCGCAATGGCAGTACTTTGTTGCTCGACTTCCGCTGGCATGGACACAATACGTAAACGGTCATTACGCTTGACTTTGACTTGCTCGGCTGGATTCATCGATTTGTTGTCTTTTCGGTCTCGCAGAGTCAGTACAATAGCCGCAATCATCGCCACCAGCAGCACCACTGCCGCCAATTCAAATGGCAGCAAATAATCGGTATACAGTACTTTACCGAGTGCGGCAGTGTTGCTGTAGTCAGCAGGCAAATCTAATGCAGGGCCTGCATGCAGATTTTTCTCGGTCAAAACCAAGGCCATCTCCACCATCATCAACACACCAATGGTGCCAGCCATCGGCAGATATTCCCAAAAGCCTTCACGCAGTTTGTCGATATTGATATCCAGCAGCATCACCACAAACAAAAATAGCACCATCACAGCGCCCACAGACACCAGAATCAACGCTATGGCCAAAAACTCGGCTTCCAGCAACAGCCAGATACCAGCAGCCGTAAAAAACGCCAGCACCAGAAACAGCGCGGCATGCACCGGGTTGCGCGTGGTAATCACGCGCAGGCCAGACAGCAGCAAAATGGCGGAAAGCACATAAAAAACAATATCGGTAAATGGCATGATAATAGTGTCCTGTCCCTTTAGGCCCTAGCGGTAGGCCCGGTCTTGCGCTCGGTCGGCAGCGATTTGTGCTTCGTATTGGTCGCCAACTTCCAGCAACATTTGCTTGGTATAGAGCAAATCGCCACGCTGTTCGCCGTGGTAATCAAAAATGCGGGTTTCGACAATGCTGTCTACCGGGCAGGATTCTTCACAAAAGCCGCAGAAAATACATTTGGTCAAATCGATGTCATAGCGCGTGGTACGGCGGGTGCCATCGTCACGCTGCTCGGATTCGATGGTAATGGCCATCGCCGGACACACCGCTTCGCATAGTTTGCAGGCAATACAACGCTCTTCACCGTTGGGGTAACGGCGTAAGGCATGCAGTCCTCGGAAACGGTTAGACTGCGGTGTGCGTTCTTCCGGATACTGAATGGTAATTTTGCGGGCAAAGAAATAGCGCCCGGTCAGGGCCATGCCTTTGAGCATTTCCCATAACATCAGGCTGCCCAGCGTATTTTTAATCGTGTTCAACATAAGGTTCTCAGAAACTTTCGGCCATTAATGGAACAAATAAGCCCACTGGGTTTGCATCATGGCACCGACCACGATAATCCACACCAGTGTAATCGGAATAAATACTTTCCAACCCAGACGCATGATTTGGTCATAGCGATAACGCGGGAAGGTGGCACGAAACCAGAGGAACAGAAACAGCAGGAAACCGACTTTGGCCAGCAACCACAAAATGCTGTCTGGCAGGAAAGGCACCGGTGACAACCAGCCTCCCAAGAACATCAAGGCCGCCAAGGCAGACACCAGCATCATATTGGCATATTCGGCCAAGAAGAACACGGCAAACGCCATGCCGGAATACTCGACGTGGAAACCAGCCACGATTTCGGACTCGCCTTCAGCCACGTCAAACGGTGCGCGGTTAGTTTCGGCCACCGCACTGATAAAGTACACCACAAACAACGGGAACAGCGGAATAAAATACCAATGCCAGAAACCGCCCTCCTGACCCAGCACAATTTTGCCGAGGTTGAGCGAATTGGCACACATCAGCACGCCGACCAGTGTAAAGCCCATGGCGATTTCATAAGACACGATTTGTGCCGCCGAGCGCAAGGAGCCCAAAAACGCATATTTGGAGTTGGACGCCCAACCAGCGATGATGACGCCATAGACAGCGACTGAGGTCATGGCCAAGATATACAGCAACCCGGCATCAATGTTGGCCAGTACCAAAGTGCCATCAAACGGCACCACTGCCCAGGCCGCAAAGGCCGGTGCAATCGCAAGCACAGGGCCAATAAAGAACAAGGCCTTGTTGGAAGCAGTGGGCAAAATAATTTCTTTAAACAGGAGTTTCAAACCATCAGCCAATGGTTGCAGCAAACCGGCCGGACCGACACGATTAGGACCAATACGCACTTGCATGTAGCCGATGACCTTACGCTCAGCATAAGTCAGATAGGCCACGGCAATCATCAATGGCAAGACGATGGCGACAATCTTCACCAGTGTCCACACAACCAGTTGCACATCTGCCCAGTGTTGCCCAAAAAGTTCTGCGAAAAATTGCATGTTAAACCATCTCGGTCAGTTGTTTTTCGTACAACGCCACCTGCTCGGCGCTGGCTTTTTCTATGCTGATGTCACCCATCAGGTCACCCAAACCAGTAGTCAATGGATGGGCCGCGGCCACCCGTACACAGCCCTTGGCGACATGGTTATCCATACTGGCGCGTAAAATGGCACTGCCTTTGTCTTGATAGGCGACCACAATATCGCCATCTTGCAAGCCCAATTCAGCCAATTGTTCCACATGCATGCGGGCCATCGGCCGTTTGTTGTACTTGGTTTTTTGTAACGGGGGGGAACGTCGCACAATCGGGTCAGATTCGTATTGCGGCACTTCACCAATCCGCTGTAAACCGTCTTTTTTGATATTGACCTGAATCTCCACCAGTTCTTTCAGGTTGTTATTCAAGCTACGCCAAACCACGGCGGATGGTTTCTCGCCATTGAACAAGGCGTTTTTCACTT
>CAYYBN010000089.1:0-7532 GCA_964470225.1 uncultured Methylotenera sp.
ACGCCGCACATGCGGGTCAGGGTCATGCACCCATTGCGTAAGTTGGCCCAGGGTACGCGCAAAATCGGTGATTAAAAATGGGCGTATGGAATACTCGGCAGTAAAACGGCGCGTCAACTCATATTGGGCATGCATGGCCACTTCAAACGGGTCTTCGCCGCCATTATGTTGGGCATCACGCCCAAACTCGGCAATAAACCGCGTATGTGGCAGGTAAAAAAACACGGCCAGCCCCAATCGTTCTGTCGTTTGATTGGGTGGTGTGAGGGTTTGCAGCAGCACACTCACCGCATCAGAAAATTTGGCTGGCAAGGTCTGTTTTAAAGCAGCCGCAAAATGACCAGCGCGATCCATCAAGCCAAGCGGCTCAATCCCCGTGAGTACCAATTGCATAAAGTGGGCACGATCAAACGCCGGATACACCACCACAATATTATGTGCGAGACACTCGGCTGCGGGTGCATCCAGCAGCGTTTTAATAGGCTGGTCTTTCTGGATACTGCGCGGGGCGTCGGGGATGTTGAAAGGGGTCATGCTGTGATGCTGTGTCTGTCGCTGTTGCTTTAAGATTTAAACCAGCTTGCAAGCATAGGGTTTAAACAGGGCATCGTCAGACATGAGGGCATACTTGTTTTGCAGGGCCTGCGCAATCAGCATGCGGTCAAAAGGATCTTTGTGGTGCATGGGCAAGTCTCTCAACTGCAATGCGTCCTGCGCAGTAAAATCCAGTAAGCTAAACCCGCTTAAATTGGCCATCTCAACCGGATCAAACGTCACATTTAACTTACCGATACTGTGCTTAATCATCAGCTCAGCAACCGTCGCACTACTCACAAAAATACTATTGGCAGGGGTTTCCAGCTTGGCACGTTGCTGCGCGGTCAGTCTGGCAGGGTTGCTCAATGCCCAGATAAAAATATGCGTATCAATGATGATTTTCATACACTGGTATTCAAGAGCATTGCGCGTTTATAGGACGGGATTGGTTGATGACTCATCCCCGTAAAACATGGCCTCCACCTCGGCATCGCTACCTATCAAGACAGCATCGGCTGCTTCCCACTGGCCTTGTAACAAACCCAGTGTTCGCTTACCTTCAGGCTGATGCATCACCAAGTCCGCAATCGGAAGATTGTTTTTTGCAATCACAATTTTTTCACCGTGATATACACGGTCTATGAGTTGCGATAAATGGGTTTTAGCTTCAGAAATATTGACGATCATCATGCACCTCTGATTGAACAATCAACTTGGTCTTCAAGGAAATAGGTAGACCAACTATACTTAGGTTGGTTTAGTTGGTCAACTTTACAAGGTTGTGAAATTTTAGAATTTACGTTTTTACAATCTATGATTAAATCACTTAAATGTTGCTATCAAATCGACCACATGTAAAAACTCTCTAGCAAATTAACCCAATTGTTATGAAAATCGTGTCTTGGAACTGTAATGGCGCATTTAGGAATAAGTTTGAGCGTATCGAGCAATTAGATGGGGATGTGTATGTCATTCAAGAATGCGAAAATCCGGTGTACTCAAATAATGCTTACAAAGACTGGGCAGGCGAAAACTACCTCTGGATAGGGCAGAGCAAGAATAAAGGGATTGGCGTCTTTCCAAAAAAAGGAAATCGCGTTGATCAAGAAAAGTGGTTTGGTAAATTTGCAATAAATTTACCAATATCTAGAAGTGCTTCGCTCACATGGAACACTGACGAATTAAAAGAGTTTTTACCGTTCAAAATTAACAACAACTATGTTGTACTTGCTGTATGGACCAAAGCCTCTAAAGGCGGCACATTTGGGTATATTGGTCAGCTTTGGAAATACCTTCAAATTCATCGGCACGATTTACAAGGGAATAAGACAATTGTCGTTGGTGATTTTAATAGCAATAAACAGTGGGATCGTGCAGACAGATGGTGGAGCCATTCAGATGTTGTAAATGAACTCGGAGCGATGGGACTAACAAGTCTTTATCACTCTGTTTTCAATCAAGCTCAAGGTGAAGAAACCTCACCCACTTTTTTCTTACACAAAAAAATTGAAAAGTCATATCATATTGATTACGCCTTTCTTTCAAGAGATTTAGTCTCTAAATCTTTATTAAAAATTGGCGCGTACGAAAATTGGATTAATCAAAGCGATCACATGCCGATTATTGTCGATATTGAAAATCAAGTTTAGTTATCTTCGCCCAAACTCGCCAACAAATCCGCCTGATACTCTGTCGCCAGCGCGTTAATCAATTCATCCATATCACCCTCGGTAATCGCGTCAATTTTGTACAAGGTTAAATTGATGCGGTGGTCGGTGATGCGGCCTTGCGGGTAGTTGTAGGTGCGGATGCGCTCAGAGCGGTCGCCGGAGCCAATCAGGTTGCGGCGTTCGGAGGCGATTTTGCTTTGTTGTTCGTCCACTTGTTTGGCTTTGATGCGGGCGGCCAATACTTGCATGGCTTGCGCCTTGTTGGCATGCTGGCTGCGGCCATCCTGACATTCGACGACGATGCCGGTCGGGGCGTGCGTGATACGCACGGCAGAGTCAGTTTTGTTGATGTGCTGCCCCCCGGCACCGGAGGCACGGAAGGTATCGATACGAATATCGGCCGGGTTGATTTCGACATCGCCGACTTCTTCTACCTCTGGCAAAATGGCAACGGTACAGGCCGAGGTGTGGATGCGGCCTTGCGTTTCGGTGTCCGGCACACGTTGTACGCGGTGGCCACCGGATTCGAATTTGAGTTTGGAATAAGCGCCGTAGCCGATGATTTTGGCAATCATCTCCTTGTAGCCCCCCACTTCGCCTTCGTTGGCGGAGACGACTTCGACTTTCCAGCCCTGGCGTTCGGCATAGCGTGAGTACATGCGGAACAGGTCGCCAGCAAACAGGCCGGATTCATCGCCGCCAGTGCCAGCACGGATTTCGAGGAAGATGTTTTTATCGTCGTTGGGGTCTTTGGGCAGCAGCAGTTTTTGCAGGGTCAGCGCAACTTCTTCCAGACGTTTCTTGCCGCTCTCGATTTCTTCTTGCGCAAATTCTTTCATCTCCGGGTCAGCCAGCATGGCGTGTGCCTCTTTGATGTCCGACTCGGTTTGCGCATAGATATGATACTGCTCAACAATGGGGGTGATTTCCGTATGCTCCTGCATGATTTTACGGTAGTTATCCATGTTGTCGGTGACGCCTTCGCTGCTGAGCAGGCGGTTGAGTTCTTCCAGGCGCTCGCTGAGGTTGGCGAGCTTTTGTAGCATGCTAGGTTTCATAGGGTTGGCCTAATACGGACTGCGTTTATTCTTTAAGTTGAAAGAGGTGTTTGACCAGATGCGCCATGTGGGCATGGGCATCGCCGTCACTGTTGTTGAGCGCATGGCTGGGGCCATGCAAAAATTTGTTGGTGAGCGCGGTGCTCAGTTGTTCCAGCACTTTTTCTGGTGATTCGCCTTTTTGCAGCAGCTTGAGGGCCTTGTCCAACTCGGCTTTGCGCAGGCTATCTACCTGGTCGCGCAGCGCCTTGATGGTGGGCACGGCTTCGCGCTGTTTCAGCCATTGCATAAAATGCTCGGCCCGGCTGTTGACGATCAGCTCGGCATCAATGGCGGCTTCTTGCCGGTTGCCCAACCCTTCGGCCACGACTTGTGCCAGATCATCCACGGTGTACAAAAACACATCGTCCAGTTGCGCCACTTCTGGCTCAATATCACGTGGTACGGCCAGATCGACCATAAATATTGGCCGGTGTTTGCGCGCCTTGATGGCGCGTTCGACCATGCCGAGGCCGACAATTGGCAGCTGGCTGGCAGTACTGGTAATCACAATGTCAAATTCGTGAAAACGCTCCGGCAAGTCGTTGAGCAGTATCGCCTGTACAACCAGACCTTGCGCACGGATTTTATCTGCCAGCAGTTCGCCGCGTTCCAGCGTGCGGTTGGCGACGGTGATTTTTTTGGGTTTTTGCGCGGCAAAATGGTCGGCGCACAGTTCGATCATTTCACCGGCACCAATCATCAATACGCGTTGCTGGCTAAGCTGACCAAAAATGCGCTGCGCCAGCTTGACCCCGGCAGCCGCCATGGAAATTGAGCTACCGCCAATCTCGGTGTTGGTACGCACATCTTTGGCAACCTCAAAGGTGCGCTGAAACAGTTTGTGCAGCAAGGTGCCCAGGCTGCCACTGTCTTGCGCAATTTTGACCGACTGTTTGAACTGGCCGAGAATCTGCGCTTCGCCCAGCACCATGCTGTCCAGGCCGCTGGCCACACGGAAAGCGTGCTTGACCGCATCCTGACCACTAAGCGTATAGATGTAAGGTAATAACTGCTGTGCATCCAGTCGGTGATAGGCGGCCAGCCATTCAATGACATCTTCCGGGCGTATGGATTGCACATAGATTTCAGTGCGATTACAAGTAGAGAGTATCGCGGCTTCGGCCACGTTGTGATTGCGTAAATCAGCCAGTGCTTCTGGGAGGCTATCAGTATTGAAAGCGACGTTCTCGCGGATGGCAATGGGGGCGGTGGTGTGATTGACACCAATGGCATACAGTTGCATGGCGCTACTTTACCTTAGGCAGGAATGCGGCGTTCGAACAAAAAGGCACATGCAGGCAGTTCATGATGCAATGAGCGCAAACGCCCTGATTTCAATCCCGAGATGTAAAGTGCCGACATTTTCTTATATTCAAGGGTCACAAGCAAGAATCCTGTCAATTTGGACTAAAATCACGTTAAAATATTGGTTTTGCTAATCTTTTATCAAATTCTCAAGCTTATCCAATTCATTTAATCTCATTACATTCGGAACATCAGCATGGACAAAACTTTCCGCATCGCCCCCAGCATTCTCTCTGCCAACTTTGCCAAACTCGGCCAGGAAATCGAAGACGTCATTAAATCCGGCACCGAGCTTGTACACTTTGACGTGATGGACAACCACTTTGTGCCCAACCTGACCATTGGACCATTGGTCTGTGAAGCAATTCGCGATTTGTCCCATAACGTGGGTGCCTTGATTGATGTGCATCTGATGGTAGAACCGGTAGACCGTATTATTCCTGACTTTGCCAAAGCAGGCGCTGACATCATCACGTTTCACCCTGAGGCCTCCCGCCACATTGACCGCAGCCTGGCTATGATTCGTGACCTGGGTTGCAAGTCTGGTATTTAACCCGGCCACACCACTCAACTATCTGGACTACGTGATGGATAAAGTCGACATGATTTTGCTGATGTCGGTGAACCCTGGCTTCGGTGGTCAGAAATTTATCCCGTCCACACTCGACAAACTGAAAGAAGCCCGTGCGCGTATTGATGCCTACACGGCTAAAACCGGCCGCGAAATCTGGCTGGAAGTGGATGGTGGCGTCAATGCCAACAACATCGCCGAGATTGCCAAAGCAGGTGCCGACACCTTTGTGGCCGGTAGCGCGATTTTTGGTTCTCCAAAAGATACCGATCCTAACCGCTACGACACCGTCGTGGCCGCCATGCGTGCCTCATTGGCAACGGTTTAATTACCAGTCAATACAAATGTGATGACGGAGCAGGGCATGCGTTTTCAAGTCAAGCTGGTGATGTTTGATCTGGATGGCACCCTGCTCGATACCGCCCCACAAATTGCCGAGGCCGCCAACCGTATGCTGGTGGCTTTGGGCAAACCGATGTTGCCACAGGCGCAAATCAGCACCTACATTGGTGAAGGCGTACACAATTTAATCAAACGCTGTTTGACCGGTGAGTTGCATGCCGAGCCGGATGCCGAGATATTTGCTCGCGCACAACCGCTCTATGCCGAATTTTATGCGGCCAATGCCATCGACAGCCAGCCGTTTGCCGGGGTATTGCCTGCCTTGCAAGCCTTGCAGTTAGAAGGTTATAAGCTTGCCTGTGTGACCAACAAGCCGGCAATATTTACCTTACCGCTGTTAAAAAATGCAGGTCTGGCCGATTTTTTTACTCTGGTCATTTCTGGCGACAGCCTGCCGAAAAAGAAACCTGACCCACTGCCTTTGTTGCATATTTGCCAACAACTGGGCGTGTTACCTGCTGAAGCGCTGATGGTGGGTGACTCTGATACCGATATTCAGGCGGCACAAGCGGCAGGATGTTTTGTGGTCACCGTGCCTTATGGGTATAATCAGGGGCGCGAAATTGACAGCAACCTGGTAGATGCCACCGTGGATAATTTGACCGAAGTGGTTGCTTTGCTGGAAAAGCCGCGCTTATATAAACAGGGTTAATCCTCATTACCGTTCATATCATGATGTTTTGTATGCATTTTATTTCCAGTGATCGCTGGCCATTGTCTGGCTGGCGTTGTTCGTGGCGGGCCTAGCCTGCGCCTCGCGAACCGCTGCACACGCCTGCAGCATGGCGTCGTTCACGACGACACACCACTCCCCTGACACTGGAAACAAGCATCATGTTAAGCACATTAAGCAAAACCGAATTTGACGCGCTGGCGGCGCAAGGCTACAACCGCATTCCGCTGGTGATGGAAACCTTTGCCGACCTCGACACGCCGTTGTCGCTGTATCTCAAACTGGCCAATCAGCCGTATTCTTACCTGCTGGAAAGCGTACAGGGTGGCGAACGCTTTGGTCGTTATTCCATCATCGGCTTGCCCGCCACGACCCGCATCGTCGTGCGTGACCAGCAGTTGCAGGTCATCCAGCATGATCAAGTAATTGAGTCACACGACGACCAAAACCCGCTCGACTTTATCAAAGCCTATCAGGCCCGTTTTAAAACGCCGCCTTATCACGGTCTGCCTCGCTTTACCGGCGGACTGGCCGGGTATTTTGGCTACGAAACCATCCAGTACATCGAAAAGCGCTTGGGCAAACAGAAAAAACCGGATGTCATCGGTGTACCTGACATTCTGCTGATGGTGTCGGAACAAATCGCCGTGGTGGATAACCTGTCTGGCAAACTGTATTTCATCGTCTATGCCGACCCGGCGCAAGCCGACGGCTATGAACAGGCCTGTGCGCGTATGCACACGCTGTTGGAGAAACTGCGTACGCAAGTGGAGATTCCTGCCGCCTTGCCGACAGCCAAAACTCAAGCCAAGTCCGAGTTTGGCGAGGACAACTTCAAGGCTGCGGTGAAAAAATCACAGCAATACATCCTCGAAGGCGACATCATGCAGGTGGTGCTCAGTCAGCGCATGTCACAAGACTTTGACGCGTCCCCGCTGAGCCTGTACCGCGCCTTGCGCAGCCTCAACCCTTCACCCTATATGTTTTATTACGACATGGATGACCACCATGTGGTCGGCGCATCACCCGAGATTCTGGTGCGTCTGGAAGATACCACCGTTACGTCACGCCCGATTGCCGGCACACGTCCACGCGGCAAAAGCCGTGAGCACGATCTGGCGCTGGAAACCGAACTGCTGGCTGACCCCAAAGAACGTGCCGAACATGTGCAACTGATGGATTTAGGCCGCAACGATGTCGGTCGCGTCGCCCTCACAGGTACGGTCAAGGTCACCGACAACATGACCATAGAGCGCTATTCGCATGTGATGCAC
>CAYYBN010000090.1:0-976 GCA_964470225.1 uncultured Methylotenera sp.
AAGTACTCATGCCGTAGAAAGAGAGTGAAACAATCAGGAAGCGCAGAATAGGATCGGTACGCAGTTTGTGCCAGGCGCCGGACAAGGTCATGATGCCGTTGATCATGCCGCCCCAGCTGGGTGCCAGCAGAATCAGTGATAACACCATCCCCAAAGACTGGGTCCAGTCAGGCAAGGCGGTGTAATGCAGGTGGTGTGGGCCTGCCCACATGTAGGTGAAAATCAGCGCCCAGAAGTGAACAATAGACAAGCTGTAAGAGTACACCGGACGCTCGGCCTGTTTAGGCACAAAGTAATACATCATGCCGAGGAAACCAGCCGTCAGGAAGAAACCCACCGCGTTGTGGCCATACCACCATTGCACCATGGCATCCTGTACACCGGCATACACCGAGTAAGACTTCATCCAGCCTGCTGGAATGGCGGCACTTTCCACAATGTGCAACAAGGCGACTGCCAGAATAAACGCGCCATAGAACCAGTTGGCCACATAAATGTGCTTGACGCGACGGATGGCCAGCGTGCCAAAAAAGTTGATTGCATAGGAAATCCACACAATCGCAATCAGAATGTCGATGGGCCACTCCAGCTCTCCGTATTCCTTACCCTGGGTGTAACCCATGGGCAGGGAAATGGCCGCAGACACGATGACCGCTTGCCAGCCCCAGAAGGTCAGCGCAGACAACTTGTCGCTGTATAAACGGGTCTGACAGGTACGCTGCACCACGTAATACGAGGTAGCAAACAGGGCACAGCCACCAAACGCAAAAATCACGGCATTGGTATGCAGTGGACGCAGACGACCAAATGAAGTGAATGGTAAACCAAGGTTAAGTTCTGGCCACACCAGTTGCGACGCGATAATCACGCCCATCAAGGTACCGACGACACCCCAGAATACCGCCATGACTGAAAACTGCCTGACAACGGTATCGTTGTAGGTTTCAGCTTTCATTGTTGCTTGTTGCATGGATTT
>CAYYBN010000090.1:986-7484 GCA_964470225.1 uncultured Methylotenera sp.
TCTCCCAATCATTAATCAAATAACCTGACACTACTTTATAAAACTTATATGCATACACTATCCCATGCGGTACCTTGCGCGGAGTTGATGCACATCAATCCTGCTCAAGAATCCTCGAACCTTCTTCTTCCAGATCCTCAAACTGTCCTGACTGTATGGCCCACCACAAACCTCCCAAAATCGCAAACACCAGCATGACCGCCAGTGGAATCAACATAAATGCAATTTCCATTTAAATTGCCTGCCCTTTCTGCCACTTTGTTAAACGCAAAGCGTTCAATAGCACCAATAAGGAACTGCTAGCCATGCCGAGCCCTGCCAGCCAAGCAGGCAACAAGCCCATGATGGCGAGCGGAACACCGGAAGCGTTATACAACGCCGCCCAGGCTAGATTCTGTTTGACGATACGGAGAGTATTTTTACAGTGAGTGATGAGTGTGACTAACGTGCCAATGTCATTGCTGAGTATCACCATGTCTGCTTGTGCCTGTGTCAACGGGACACCGGAACCCATAGCGATAGAAACGTGTGCTGCTGCAATTACAGGGCCGTCGTTCAGACCGTCACCAACCATTAAAACTTTCCGCCCCTGTCGTTGCATAGCCATGACGTGCTGCAACTTATCTTCTGCTTGCTGTAAACCTCTGGCTTCACGAATACCCAATTGCAAAGCCAGATTTTTAACGGATGCTATTTTATCACCAGACAACAAATGAATTTCAAGCCCTTGCGAAATTAATTTTGCGATGGCTTGTTTGGCATTGGACTTCAATTGCTCGGTTAGGGTGAAAGTAGCAACCAATACATCGTTTACAGTGAAATAGACTTGCCTGCCTGCATCTGGTTCCTCAGGATTGACAACTCCAGTGAACATTGCACTCCCTAATGTCAATATAACTTTGTTTGCACCATCTGCGTGCATAAGCGCTTGCATGCCAGCCCCAACAACCTCATGGCAATCTTCAAGCAAAACATCATGCAAAGCCTGACTGGCATTGGTGAATCCGTGGATGGATTTGGCCACCGGGTGCAGTGAGTCGGCGGTGATGGCATTCACCAATGCATATATGTCATGCTGGGAATATTGCGCTTTGTGCAAGTTACACGTTACTTGATGATGTGTCTCGGTCAAGGTGCCGGTTTTATCAAACACGATGGTATCGACTTCACTCAATGCCTGAATTGCTTGCAACCGGCGCACCAAGATACCGTGTTTGGCAAAAGTACCTGCACTGGCCAGCATGGCGGCAGGTGTGGCCAGGGACAAGGCACAGGGACAGGTTACGACCAGAACAGCCACAGCGGCCATCACTGCCATGACCGGGTCGGTAGACCACCACCAGCAAGCTGCAAACACCGACGACAACAATACTAGCCATAGAAATGGTTGTGCGAGCTTGTCGGCCAACAAGGCGATTGCGGGCTTTTCAGTAGCCGCAGAAGCCATCAGATTTACCATTGCATGGTACTGCGTCCCTTCACCCACCTGCTGCACCTGCATTTCGACCACCGAAGTCAGGTTGCCAGAGCCGGCAATCACCTTGGTGCCTTGCGGCTTGCTGACTGGTTCTGCCTCACCAGTCAACAACGATTCATCCACACTGGTGTGCCCTACCAGCAACACGCCGTCTGCAGCAAACACTTCACCTGGTCGCACACACAGCACATCACCAACACGAATATTGCTGGCGGCAATTTGTACCCACTCCCCTTGCGCAGTTTTTTTCATCACTGCCCCCGGCAATCGCCGCATCAGATTTTCCAGCGCGCCAGCGGTGCGATGCCGCAGCTTCACATCCAGCCAACGGCCAATCAGCAGAAAACTGACAAACATGGTCAGTGAGTCATAATAAGTCACGTCTCCCCACCAGCCACCCGGCGCGAAGGTGGCTAACGAACTCATGACAAACGCGACCACGATGCCCAGGGCCACTGGCACATCCATACCGAGTTGTTTTTGCTTGAGGCTAAGCCACGCATGCGACAAAAATGGGGTAGCTGAAAATAACATCACGGGCAAGGTCAACAACCACGACGCCCATTTCATCAACTGCACCATGTCCGGGGTCATATCGTTGTGTGTGGTCACATAGGTGGGGTAGGCATACATCATGACCTGCATCATGCAAAATACCGCCACCACCAAACGCCACAACATCATGCGTTGCTCACGTGTGCGCTGGGTGATTTGGCCATACTCATTCAGCGGCAGTGCGGCATAACCAATCTCATTCAAACGGGCAAACCATACGGAAGGCAGTAGCGTCGATTCATCCCAAGTCACCGTCACGCGTTTGGCGGCGGAACTGGCCGTGACATGGACAACGCCTGGTAATTGCTTGATAGCATGTTCAACGCGACCACTGCAGGCGGCGCAATGCATGGACGCTACCCAAACATGCGAAGTCCAAACATGCGTATTGGTAGAGTGACGCTGACTGAAGCGCTCCCACTCCGACTCTACATCGAGGCCAGACCAGGGGCTCGGGTTTTGAAGCAGATTGAGCGAATATGGTCACAATGGATTGAGACAGCTATTAAAGCTATATTATATGTTTTTATATAATATCAATCAATCATTTAACGGATTGATTACAAAGGAAATGATGCTATCAAACCTTGCAATGAAGACCGTTGATCTGGCGTAAAGGCGCTGCATTTCGTAGCAAATCTGGCCACGCCAGGCCGAGTTTGAAGCTGCGAAACGATAAAACAACGCCAGGAGTAAAGTTACTTCACGCGCATACCGGGTTGCGCCCCGGCATCTGGCGACAGAATATATGGCCCGCCACGTTCATCACTGGCCGCCAGTACCATGCCTTCGCTCATACCGAACTTCATTTTGCGCGGTGCCAGATTGGCCACCATCACCGTCAAACGCCCGACCAGCGTGGCCGGGTCGTAAGACGATTTGATACCGGCAAAAACCTGACGAGGCTTTTCTTCACCAATATCCAGCTGGAGTTTGAGCAATTTTTCCGCACCTTCCACATGTTCAGCACTGACAATCTTGGCGATGCGCAAATTGACCTTGCTAAAATCATCAATCGAAATAAACTCAGCCTCTGCGGCCGGACTGGATGGTGCAGCCTCGGCTTTTACTGTCGCTACGGCTTTGCTGACCTGGGCAAACTGAGTTTGGCTAGGCTGGGCTTCAGCTTGCAAGGTTTCTTTGTTGGCTTCTACCATGGCTTCAATCTGTTTAACTTCTAGACGCGTAATCATATGGTGGTAGGGGTATATGGCCTGCGCACCCAACCCTTGCTGAATATGTGCCCACTGCAAAGCGGGCACATTCAGGAAGGCTTCCACAGCCTGCGCAATCTGCGGTAGCACCGGTTTAAGCAGAATGGTCAGCACGCGGAACATCTCCAGCGCATTGCTACAAATCGCATGCAATTCAGCCGTCCGGCTTTCATCCTTGGCCACCACCCATGGCGCGGTCTCTGCCACATAAGCATTCGCAGCGTCAGTCAGTTTCATGATTTCGCGCAAGGCACGGGCAAAGTCACGCGCCGCATAGGCCTCTGCAATCGCAGGGGCTGCCGCACGCATGTCGTCAATCACAGCGTGCTCTGCTGCAATCACTTTGTGATCAAATCTTTTGGCAATAAACCCGGCCGTCCGACTGGCAATATTGATGTATTTACCCACCAGATCGCTATTCACCCGCGCCACAAAGTCTTCCAGATTCAAATCAATGTCTTCCATGCTGCCATTGAGTTTGGCGGCATAGTAATAACGCAAATATTCCGGGTTTTTTACGTGCTGCAAATAGCTGCGCGCGGTGATAAACGTGCCACGCGATTTGGACATTTTCTCGCCATTCACCGTCAAAAAGCCGTGCGCAAATACCTGAGTTGGCGTGCGATAACCGGAATATTCCAATGTGGCAGGCCAAAACAAGGCATGGAAATACAGGATGTCTTTACCAATAAAATGATACAACTCGGTTGAAGAATCTTTTTTCCAGTACGCGTCAAAATCAATACCGGCTTTACTGCACAGGTTTTTAAAACTGGCCATATAGCCGATAGGCGCATCCAGCCAGACATAAAAATACTTGCCCGGTGCATCGGGGATTTCAAAACCAAAATATGGCGCGTCGCGCGAAATATCCCAGTCCGACAGCTTGTTCTCACCGGCCTCGCCTACCCACTCGCTCATCTTGTTGGCAGCTTCGGCCTGCAGTGTTCCAGACCGTGTCCAGTCACGCAAAAAGTCTGCACATTCACTGAGCTTAAAGAAGTAATGTTCGGTTTCCTTGCGCACTGGTGTCGCACCGGAGACGGCCGAGAACGGGTTAATCAGATCGGTCGGGCTATAGGTCGCGCCACACACCTCACAGTTGTCACCATACTGGTCTTTGGCATGACACTTAGGGCATTCGCCTTTGATAAAGCGGTCTGGCAAAAACATGGTTTTCACCGGGTCAAAATACTGCTCGATGGTCTTGCAGGCAATTTTGCCATTGGCTTTCAATGCTTTATAAATACCAGAAGCCAATTCGCGGTTTTCTTCAGAGTTGGTAGAGTAGTAATTATCAAACTGCACCAAAAACTCGGCAAAGTCCTGACTGTGTTCGGCATGTACTTTTTCAATCAGCGCTTCCGGGGTAATGCCCTCTTTTTCGGCACGCAACATGATGGGTGTGCCATGGGTATCATCGGCACAGACGTAATGCACGATGTGGCCCTGCATTTTATGAAAACGCACCCAGATATCGGTTTGGATATACTCCACCAAATGCCCCAAATGAATGCTGCCGTTGGCATAAGGCAGTGCAGAAGTGACCAGAAGTTTGCGTGTCATAAAAGCGCGACCGAAATAAAAGTATCTATTTTAGCAAAGACACTGCGCTTGCTGCGACAGATGTTGAAAATCCTCTTCACAAAAACTTCATGTTGCGCGGGCATTATGCAATGAATCTTGTTTACGGGTGTTCCCTGAATGATCGTAGTGGTCACTGATACTTTTCAGCAAACCAATGGTGTATCAACCACGTATAAGAATTTGCGACGCGTGGCGAAAACACGCAATATTCGCTGTCGCGTCATACATCCCAGTTTATTTCGCTGGATTCCGCTGCCGTTTTATCCGGAAATTCAACTGACCATACAGCCTATCCGCTTATGGCGCACGCTGAATCGTATGCAACCGTCACAGTTGCACATTGCCACCGAGGGCTTGATGGGACTGGTGGCGCGTGGCTGGTGCCAACTCAATCGCAAACCGTTTACAACCTCTTATCACACACGGTTTCCCGAATATCTGGCTGTCATGTGCAAGCTGCCGCCACGATGGGCGTATGCCTATTTGCGCTGGTTTCATCGCCATGCAACTGCTACCTTTGTGACTACCGAAAGCATGCGTGCAGCTTTGTTGGCGCAGGGGTTTCAACATTTGGTGTTGTGGTCACGTGGTGTTTCCGAAAATTTGATACAGCCATCGGTTGACTTGCCTATGGGGCAAAAACTGCGTGTACTAAATGTGGGCCGCGTGAGTCGGGAGAAGAATCTGGATGCGTTGTGCGTCTATCAAGATGACTTCGAGATAACCATAGTCGGCGACGGTCCTTATTTAAACACATTGAAACAGCGCTATCCACGCGTTAATTTTGTTGGCTACCAATATGGTCAGGCCTTGGCCAATTATTATGCGAGTCATGATGTGTTTGCTTTTCCGTCGCGTACCGACACCTTTGGCATAGTCATGATAGAAGCCCTGTGCAATGGGTTGCCGGTGGCTGCATTTAATGTGATTGGTCCGCGAGATGTGGTGGAAAATGGCTTTAACGGGATGTTGCATGAGGATTTAAAGCGAGCAATCGAGCACAGTCATCGACTGGATAGAGCGGCCATTCGCGCTAAAGCACGAAGCCTGTGGCGCTGGGGGAATTGCTTTGAGACGTTTCAAACGCACTACCTGCAAGCAGTCAAAAAATAAGTCCTCAGGTCGCATGACGTAGCGTGCGCGTTGCGGTACACTTGCCGACCTGTTCAGACAGGAAGATTAAGAATGGCCATCAGCGATATTGTTGTTCAAAGCACACTCAAACTCTGCGTAGACCCCAACACGGGTAAGGATTTCATTACTACCAAATCAATTAAAAATGTGCAGATTGCAGGCAATGATGTCAGCCTCGAAGTGGTGCTGGGTTACCCGGCTGCCACGCAACTGGAAGCCATACGTACGCTGGTGGCCAATGCATTAAGTGGTATTGCGGGTATCGGCAAGATTACAGTCACTGTTGGTAGCCGCATTGTGGCTCACAGTGTACAGCGTGGCGTCAATTTGCTACCGAATGTCAAAAACGTGATTGCCGTGGCGTCGGGCAAAGGCGGCGTGGGTAAATCCACCACTTCGGTGAATCTGGCGCTGGCATTGGCCGCCGAAGGCGCGACCGTTGGCCTGCTGGATGCTGATATTTACGGCCCCAGCCAACCTCAAATGCTGGGGATTTCTGGACGCCCGGACAGTGCCGATGGCAAAAGCATA
>CAYYBN010000091.1:0-7327 GCA_964470225.1 uncultured Methylotenera sp.
GGAAGGAATATCCATCGACGCTTTATCAGATTCAACAGTAATCAGTGAATCTTCGCGGTTAATCGCATCACCGGCTTTTACCAGCACTTCAATGACATCGACACTATCAAAATTGCCGATGTCCGGCACGTATAGTTCAATTATATTGCTCATGAAAACCTTTGCGGAGAATGACTTTTGCTATTTTAACATCAATCACACTATCAGACCTGGCGATAAACCTTGCAAACGCGGCCTTCTGCAGACCTGGAGTGATACTCGGAATCAGGGCTTGGCTGCTTTGACTGGCAATTTTTTCGGGACCGTTTTCACTGGCAGCTTGACCAGCATGCAATGCTCCTGACCATAGTTGCCACCACTGTCATCTGGTTCGTAATAATTATTTTTGAAGGTCCATTTGCCTTGACCTGCCCGTTGAAACTGACCAGTTCCGGTCGAGAATTCGGCGTGCTTGGCGCTGGAAAGTTTAAAGGTCAGGGCAATCTGGTTGCCATTGGTCACCGCTTGTCCGGTATAAGTCTCGTTGTTTTCAGTTTCGGTGGCCAATTCATACACGCCGACTGAACCTACGCTGTTTCGGTAACTTTTTTTCAATGTGACTGAAACCTCGTAGTCGCCCACGGCCTCGTTATTGCCTTTGCAAAGGTATTCGCCACTAAAATCATAGACCTTGCTATTGGTTGCAGCGTAACTGAATGTAACAAAATAGCATGCGCACAGGAGTGTCGTCAGAAGAGGTTTTACTATCATAGTGTGCCAATGCGGTGAAAAAATCGGTGTATGTGTGGTCATGTAGCGCATCATGAGAATGCTGACCCAATAGATAAGTAGATGATAAGGCCTAATGCGCAATTTACCAAGCCCCGCACGCCGCTTTACATGGCTTTTTATTACAATTGGCTACGCATGTTTGTCCAAGCAAAGGCCGTCAAAGTGTGGGAAAATAGATGTAACTGAATTTGTCTGTGATGCTCTGTTCATGTCTTTTATCCGCCCTGCCCGACCATCCCTGCTTGTCCTGGGTTTATCTGCCCTGTTGTTACTAATGAGCGCTGGCTGGCTATGGTGGCAACAGCAACCGCTGCCGGTGGTAGACGCACCCGTACAGCCAGCGCAATGTGTTTCGTATGCCCCTTATTATAAACCTGGCATGAACCCAACCGTAGCTGGGACTCAGGTCGCGCCCGAGCAAATCATGGCTGACTTGAAAGCATTATCCGCTGTGACCTCGTGCGTGCGCACTTATGCGGTTAGTCAGGGATTGGATTACGTACCGGTGGCGGCCAAACAGTTGGGCATGCAGGTCTTATTGGGGGTATGGATTAGTTGGACTGATGCCGACAACCGTGCCCAGCTGGAAACAGCGGTAACACTGGCCAACCAGTATCCGCACACTGTCAAAGCACTGATTATCGGTAACGAAGTGTTGTTGCGGGGCGAGCAACCAGAGGCACAAATAGCGGCCTATTTACAATGGGCACAAGCGCACACCGAGGTCGCCATCACCTATGCGGATGTTTGGGAGTACTGGCTGAAGTATCCCATGCTGGAAAAGCAGGTTGATTTTATTACCGTACACGTTCTACCTTACTGGGAAGACCTGCCGGTGCCTATTACGCAAGCCGTTGACCATACCGCTCAGGTCATGGCCAGACTGGGGCATGTCTTCACCAAGCCGTTGCTGATTGGCGAAACCGGCTGGCCATCCGAAGGACGTCAGCGCTTTGGTGCGCAACCTGGCCATGTGCAACAGGCGCGCTATATCCGCGAATTTTTGCATGCAGCGCAGCAGCATCATTGGCAATACAACCTGATAGAGGCAGTAGACCAACCTTGGAAACGTGCGCTGGAAGGCACCGTGGGCGGTTATTGGGGATTGCTGAGTCCTGATTTGCAGGCCAAGTTCCCCATGCAGGGGCCTGTGGCAGCAAGGGCTGATGGCTGGCAACCATGGGCGGTGATACTGCTGACAGTGTGTTTGACAATGGCTGGATTGCGTATCCGAGCAGAAACCCCTATCAGCAGGCGGCAACAAGGCTTGATACTGCTGATCGCCATGCTATGGGCCTTGCATGCCTACTTGCAATGGCATTATGTTAGCTTGGCAGCACGAAGTTTGCAGGAATATGCACTGTTGGGCGGTACTGCCCTGCTGGGTTGGGCGGTCTTGTGGACACAGGTGCAAGCTTTAGCACTTGGCCGGGCGGAGTCTGCTGCACGTCTATGCTTGCTGGGATACGCCAGTGCCTTGCTGGTGGTCAGCGCAGCACTGGCCATCAATGGCCGCTATTTGGACTTTCCGCTGCCATTATTTGTGTTGCCGTTATTGGCGTTGTTGCTACGTGTAGCTAGCCATCCGCAGTGTCCATTGGTTTGGCGACCACTGGACTGGTTGCTGGCTTTGTTGGCAGTCACTGCCAGCCAACTGGCTGCGCAAGTCGCGTTTGCCGAACCTGGCAACGACACCGCCTGGATGTGGACAGGGCTATGTGCCCTGTCAGCGCTTGTGTTGCCTTTGGCAAGTGCTCAAACTTTAACAATCGATGAGATGCACAGCGAGCCTGAAAGCAGCAACTGACATGCCGATGATTCGATGCTCAGTAAATGCATGCCTTACGTAGCCGCGATATTTAACGACCCGGATGGAAAAATAGTATTGTGATGTTGGCCTGGACCAAAAAACTGATCGCCCCGCTAGTGTTCGCCCTGGTATTTTCAGCCATGCACATGGGGGTGTGGACGCTGGCCAACCGTGCATTACCGCTCATTAGTGTCAAACCGCTGGTGAACGGATTTGCCTACAGTGGTTACCGTGCAGACCAGAGTCCGCTCGAGGGGCAGCACCCCGATACAGCCGAGTTGGCAGAAGATTTGCAGTTAATGCACAAGCATGCTGACCATATTCGTCTGTACTCCTCGCTAGACCTCAATGAAGTCATTCCCTTGGCCGCCAACCGCAATATCAAGGTTATCGCCGGCGCCTGGATAGACACCGACCTCAACAAAAATGCGCGCGAATTGGCCGCCTTGCTGGAGAAAACGCGTAACTACAGCAATATCGAACGTGTCATTGTGGGTAATGAATCGCTACTCAGGCGCGATGTCAGTACACAGGCGTTGATTGCTTACATTGACCGTGTGCGGCAGCAAACCAAGGTGCCGGTTTCCACTGCTGAACCCTGGCATGTCTGGCTCAAGCATCCTGAGTTGGTCAAGCATGTAGACTACATTGCCGTGCATTTGCTGCCTTATCATGAAGGTGTGCCGGTTGAACGTGCGGTGCAATACAGCATTGAGCGCTATAAGCAGTTGCTGCATGCCTATCCGCGCAAGAAAATTGTCATTACCGAAGTCGGCTGGCCTAGCCGTGGCCCGACCATCGGTGCGTCGGTGGCCAGTGAAGTCAATCAGGCGCGGTTTGTGCGCGAGTTTTTGGCGCGCAATGCCGCCGAAGACATGGACTATTACCTGATGGAGGCGTTTGACCAGCCGTGGAAAGTCAACCTCGAAGGCTGGGCCGGGGCCTACTGGGGCATGTACGATGCCGACCGGCACGAGAAGTACTCCCTACATGGCGCTGTACCTCGCGATAACCGCTGGATCGCCAAAGCCACCTGGTCGACGCTGGTCGCCTTTTTGCCACTCATGTTTGTGGCCTGGCGCTTCAAACACTGGGGGGTGGGCGGGGTGGTGTCGATGGCATTGCTGTTGCAAGCCTGTCTGACCACGCTGGTGATTACCTGGAACTTGCCGGGCGACTATTACTATACCTTGCGTGACTTTGTGGTGCTGATTGGCCTGATATTGGCCATTGCCCTGACTTCATTGGTGTTGATGATCTACGCGGTTGAGTTTAGCGAGGTCATGTTCAAGCCACAATGGCGGCGGTTGTTCAAACGCATGCCGCCGCTGGCCACCAAAGACGAACTGTTTGTATCCATCCACCTGGCGTGCTACAACGAGCCGCCCGCCATGGTGATTGCCACCATCGACAGTTTGCGTCATCTGAATTACAGCCGTTACGAAGTGATTGTGGTCGATAACAACACCAAGGACGAAGCCAAATGGAAGCCGCTAGAAGCCTATATGGCCACCTTGCCAGACAATTTCCATTTTTACCATTTGCCCAGCTGGCCAGGGTTTAAGGCCGGTGCGCTGAATTTTGCGCTGGATAAAACCCACCCGGATGCGCAGGTGGTCGGCGTGGTCGATGCCGATTATGTTGTGACACCCGACTGGTTGTCCGATCTGGTGCCGCATTTCCTTGAACAACAGGTGGCGGTGGTACAAGCGCCGCAAGCGCACCGCGAGTGGGAAAATCACTTTTTCCACCGCATGTGCAACTGGGAATTCGAAGGCTTTTTCCGTATTGGCATGCACCACAGGCATGAGCGCAATGCGCTGATTCAGCACGGCACCATGACGCTGATTCGGCGTGAATCGCTGCAATCGCTGGGTGGCTGGTCTGAGTGGTGCATCTGCGAAGACACCGAACTCGGCTTGCGACTGCTCGAACACAACATGGAACTGCGCTATATCGATGAAACCTTTGGTCGCGGCCTGACACCTGCCAACTTCAAGGCGCTTAAATCACAACGCAACCGCTGGGCGTTTGGCGCCATGCAAATCCTCAAATATCACCTGCCCAAACTGCTGGGCAAATCCACACTTAACTTTAGCCAGCGCTACCACTTTTTAACCGGCTGGTTTGGCTGGTTTGGCGAAGCCCTACAACTCATTTTTACCTTGGGATCCATTTTCTGGACCATGGCCATGTTGCTGTTTCCGCAACAATTCAGCCTGCCAGTGGTGGTCATGATTGTGCCTATTTTGTGCTTTCTGGCCATTAAAGCCGTGCTCGGGCCCATGCTGTATCGCAAAACCATGCAGTGCAGCTGGAAAGATATTTTTGGCGCCTCATTGGCCAGTCTGGGCTTATCCCACGCCATCGCCAAAGGCATTATCAACGGCCTCACCCACAAGGCCGGTGTGTTTGTAGTCACCAACAAGAGCAAAGCCAAACTCAGCAATTGGCAGTTGATTGACCCGATACGTGAAGAACTGGCTATTTTAATCATGCTGATTATCAGCAGTGCCGCCATGCTGTATGCGCGTGGCTTTAGCAATCTGGATGCCCAGCTCTGGGTGTCCATGCTGGCTTTGCAATCCTTGCCCTACTGGAGTGCTGTGGCATGTCAGTGGATTTCGGAAAGCAAATAACGGGTGACGCACAGCCACCGCGCGCGGTGACCAAACCTTTGCATTACAAGGGCAGGGCGGCCAGCAGTAATCAGGTCAGCCGCTTTGACCCGCACACGCGGGAAGCCATGGATGATGGCTGGGGCAGCCTGGATGACGATGCGCCCGCACTGCGTACTGAAGTCATGCTGGATGCCGCCAAAAGCGTCATCAACTACATCCAGTCGCCCGACTTGCCCTTTGACCGCACCCTGAACCCATATCGCGGTTGCGAGCATGGCTGTATTTATTGCTACGCCAGACCGACGCATGCTTATCTAGGCCTATCCCCCGGCCTCGACTTTGAGTCACGGTTGTTGATGAAAGCCGATGCCGTCTCACTGCTCAAAAAAGAACTCAGCCACCCCAATTACCAATGCGCACCGATTGCGCTGGGCATGAATACCGACGCTTATCAGCCCATCGAACGTGAATATCAACTGACGCGCAAACTGATACAAGTGCTCAGCGAAGCCCATCACCCGTTTAGCCTGGTCACCAAATCATCACTGGTCGAACGCGATATCGACTTAATTGCGCCGATGGCGGCCCAAGGCCTCACTAGCATCTATGTCAGCATCACCACCTTGGACCGGCACATCGCCAGACGCCTCGAACCCCGTGCGGCTGCACCTGAACGGCGACTGGAAACCTTACGCCGCTTGAGCGATGCAGGCATCCCCACAGGCGTCATGGTCGCCCCGGTGATACCGGCGCTGACCGACAATGATATGGAAAAAATACTTGAGCAAGCGCATCAGGCCGGTGCGCGCAAAGCAGGCTATGTGTTCTTGCGCTTACCCCACGAGCTAACGCCCCTATTCACCGACTGGCTTAATCAATATTTCCCGCTCAAAGCGCAGCATGTGCTGAGTTTGGTCCAGCAAAGCCGTGGCGGTAAAACCTACCAAAGCGAGTTTGGCAAACGCATGCGTGGTGAAGGCGTGTTTGCCGACCTGCTGGCGCACCGGTTTAAATTAAGCACCCAGAAGCTGGGGATGACGCATGCGCGGCTCGACTTGCGCACCGATTTGTTTCAAGTGCCGGGTGCATGGCAACCGCAAAGCCCACAAATAGATTTGTTTTAGTTGTCAAACACAATAAAAAAGGGGCAGATTACTGCCCCTTTTACATGCTGCTTATTACAGCAACAACCGTCTCACATCACTCAACATCACGCGCAGATGGCTGGTGAAGCGTGCGCCATCGGCACCGTCGATCACGCGGTGATCGTAGGACAGTGACAGCGGCATGATCAGGCGGGCATCAAAACCACCGGAGTCTTTGTTGTAGACCGGCTGCATGGCGGCGCGGGAAACCCCCAAAATCGCCACTTCAGGGCAGTTGATGATAGGTGTGAACATGGTGCCGCCGATGCCGCCCAGGCTGGAAATGGTAAAGCAGCCGCCTTGCATTTCTTCGACCTTGAGTTTGCGTTCACGCGCCTTGGCTGAAAGGTCGGCCAGGTCGCGGGCAATGTCCATCACGTCTTTGGTGTTGACGTCGCGCACGACGGGCACTACCAGACCATCCGGCGTATCACAGGCAAAGCCGATATGGTAGTACTGCTTCAGTATCAGGCTATCGCCTTCGGTGAGGCATTAAAGTTGGGGTAAGTGCGCAGGGCGTTGACCACGGCTTTCATCAGGAAAGCCAGCAGGGTCAGTTTCACGCCACGTTTTTCCGCTTCTACCAGCATGGACTTACGGAAGTCTTCGAGGTCAGTAATATCGGCTTCGTCAAACTGGGTGACATGCGGGGCAGTGACCCAGTTGCGGTGCAGGTTGGCACCTGAAAGTTTTTTGATACGTGACAGCGGTTTGGTTTCAATGCCACCAAACTGGCTGAAATCGATGACTGGCATCGGCAAGGTGCTCAGGCCAGTGCCCACCCCCATGTTTTCACTGCGTGGTTTGGACAGCTCGCCTTTGACGTACGCTTGTACATCGGCCTGCAAAATACGGTTTTTTGGGCCGCTGGCTTTGACCAGTGACAGGTTCACGCCGAGTTCGCGGGCGAATTTGCGGACGGATGGGCTGGCATGCGCCAGTTTGCCGCTGCTGGCAACCGTGCTGGCGGCGACCGGGTT
>CAYYBN010000092.1:0-7286 GCA_964470225.1 uncultured Methylotenera sp.
AGTCCGGTGGCGGCAAACATGATGGGCAGCGCCAGAAAGAAGGAAAATTCGGTAGCGGCATGGCGACTCAGACCAAAACACATGCCACCCAAAATGGTGGCGCCGGAGCGAGACATGCCGGGGAACAAGGCCAGTGACTGGGCAAAGCCGACCAGCAGGGCTTGTTTGGCGGTGATGTCATCCACTTGTTGGGTTTTACCGGGCGCTACAAATTTTTCAATCAGCAAAATCAGAATGCCGCCGACCACCAGCGCAATGCCTACGGTAAACGAGGAAAACAGGTATTGCTTGATTTGATGATGAAACGCCAGCCCGAGCAGGGCAGCCGGTAAAAAGGCGATAATCAAATTACGCACAAAAAACTGGGCATTACGGTCGGTGCGGATGCGTTGCACGGTATGCCATAGCCGCAGGCGGTACTCAACCATCACTGCCAGAACCGCGCCTAGCTGTATCATGATCTCGAACACATCGCGCTTATCCTTATCGAGAAAATTCAGCCATTCGCCAGCCACAATCAGGTGCCCTGTACTACTGACAGGAATAAATTCAGTCGCGCCTTCGACCAGGCCCATGATCACGGCCTTGAGTAATAACAGCATATCCATGGTTTGATTCTAGCAGAGCAGGGCACGAATATTGAAACGTCACTCAAATTTAATCTGCAAAAAAACAGCGCCCCGATGACTCAGGGCGCTGTGCTGATGGTGCTTGTGACTAAAAGTGCGGGTTAAAGATCAAAACGGTCGGCATTCATCACTTTGACCCAAGCCTTGACAAAGTCCTGCACAAACTTCTCCTTGCCATCATGTTGCGCATAAACCTCAGCATAGGCACGCAGTACCGAGTTAGACCCAAACACCAGATCCACACGGGTGGCGGTCCACTTCACCTGACCGTTGCTACGCTCGCGTATTTCGTACAGGTTTTTCGCCACCGGCTGCCAGGTGTAACGCATGTCGGTCAGATTGACGAAAAAGTCATTGCTGAGCACACCGGGTGTATCGGTAAACACGCCATGTTTGCTGC
This sequence comes from uncultured Methylotenera sp., assembly GCA_964470225.1. Classification (GTDB taxonomy): domain Bacteria; phylum Pseudomonadota; class Gammaproteobacteria; order Burkholderiales; family Methylophilaceae; genus Methylophilus. The sequence goes on from CAYYBN010000092.1 coordinate 1,030, forward strand.
CACCATGGTTGGTATCTAGCACGCGCATACCCCCCACCAGCACCGTCATTTCCGGCGCGGTCAGCCCCATCAGTTGGCTGCGGTCCAGCAGCAGTTCTTCTGGCGTCGGCACAAACTCTGCCTTCAGCCAGTTGCGGTAACCGTCATGCACGGGCTCCAGCACGGCAAACGATTCCACATCGGTCTGCTCGGCAGTGGCATCACCACGGCCTGGGGTAAACGGCACATTGATGTTGACCCCAGCCGCTTTGGCCGCTTGTTCCACGGCGGCACTGCCGCCCAGTACAATCAGGTCGGCAATGCTGACCGGCTTGGCAAAGCCACGCTGTATGCCTTCCAGCACGCTGAGTACCTTTTGCAGTCTGGCGGGTTCGTTGCCTGCCCAGTCTTTTTGCGGGGCAAGTCGAATGCGTGCGCCGTTGGCACCACCACGGTAATCCGATCCACGGAAGGTACGCGCACTGTCCCAGGCCGTTGCAACCAGTTCAGCCGTGCTCAGGCCGCTTTGCAGGATTTGGCCTTTCAGCGTGGCAATCTCCGCCGCCGTTAAATCACGGTTGCCTGCTGGCACCGGGTCTTGCCAAATCAGGTCTTCTTTCGGCACATCGGCACCCAGATAACGTGACTTGGGCCCCATGTCGCGGTGCGTTAGTTTGAACCAGGCGCGTGCAAACACCTCAGAGAAATACGCCTGGTCTTGATAAAAGCGCTCGGAAATCTTGCGATAGGCCGGGTCTTTAATCAGCGCCATATCGGCATCGGTCATGATCGGGTTGTAGCGTTGGCCTGAGCCTTCGACATCGACTGGCTTGTCTTCTTCCTTGATGTCCACCGGTTCCCACTGCCAGGCACCGGCCGGGCTCTTGCTCAAGGCCCACTCGTGCTCGAACAACATTTTGAAGTAGCCGTTGTCCCAACGCGTCGGGTGGGTCGTCCACGCACCTTCAATACCGCTGGTCACGGTATCGCGACCGATACCACGGGTAGTGTGGTTGTTCCAGCCCATGCCTTGCTCATGCACATCGGCAGTTTCCGGATCCGGGCCCAGATGGCTGGCGGCACCGTTGCCGTGGGCTTTACCCACAGTATGGCCACCGGCGGTCAGCGCCACGGTTTCCTCGTCATTCATCGCCATGCGGGCAAAAGTCACCCGCATGTCTTGTGCAGTTTTCAACGGGTCTGGCTCGCCATCGACCCCTTCCGGGTTGACATAAATCAGGCCCATCATCACCGCCGCCAGCGGATTTTCCAGGTCACGCTGACCGGAATAACGGCTGCCTTCGGCACCAGTTTTGGCCAGCCATTGTTTTTCCGCGCCCCAGTAAATGTCTTTTTCCGGATGCCAGATATCGGCACGGCCACCGGCAAAACCGAAGGTTTTCAAGCCCATGGACTCATACGCCATATTGCCCGCCAGCACCATTAAATCGGCCCAGGACAGTTTGTTGCCATACTTCTGTTTGATCGGCCACAGCAAACGACGTGCCTTGTCGAGGTTGGTGTTGTCCGGCCAGCTATTGAGCGGCGCAAAACGCTGGTTGCCAGTACCGGCACCCCCACGACCATCGGCGACGCGGTAGGTCCCGGCCACGTGCCAGGCCATCCGGATCATCAACCCCCCGTAATGCCCCCAATCGGCAGGCCACCAGGGCTGGCTATCGGTCATCAACGCTTTCAAATCGGCTTTTACCGCTTCGAGGTCCAGCGTTTTAAACGCTTCGGCATAATCACAGTCAGCGCCGAGCGGGTTGGTTTTCTGGTCATGCTGATGCAGGATGTCCAGATTCAAGGCATTGGGCCACCAACTGGTGTTGGATTGCGCCTGTTGCGTATTGCCGCCTTTGGCCTGATGAAACGGACATTGTGCGGTGCTTGTGTTGGTTTCCATGGTGTGCTCCTTACGATTTTGTTGGTTGATGCTGTTTTACTGCCTTTTTTACTACCTTCGATGCTTAATAACAAGCGGCATAGGCAGCCAAAAATTCTTCACGGGTTTGTTGCCACTGCTGCCACCACTGTCTGCTGGCTAGCCACATACTGTGCTCCTTGGTTGTACTTGATGGGAGACATTTTAGGCGGCCAAGTTTAATTTGTATAATTGTATGTTTTGATTTATTTGATAAGTAAAATTAATAGATATACAATACATGTGAGGTTGATCTGGAGCAGCATCATGACACTGATAGAACTGAAATTTGTACTGGCGGTAGCGCAAGAACGCAATTTCCGCCGCGCTGCTGAAAAATGTTTTGTGACGCAACCAGCCTTGAGTCTGGGCATTAAAAAACTGGAAGATGAGTTGGGCGTAGCGATTTTTGAGCGTAACCGTAACGAGGTAACCGCGACTGAAATTGGACAGCAAATTATCATGCAAGCCAATATTGTGCTGGAACAAGCAGCTAAAATCCGCGAGCTGGCCAAACAGGGCAGCGACCCTTTACATGGGCCATTCAAGCTGGGCATGATTCATTCGGTAGGTCCTTACTTGTTACCGGAAATCATTCCGCCGCTGCTGGCTTCGGCACCGCACATGCCGTTGGAAGTGGAAGAAAATATTACTGCGACGCTGGAGCAACAGTTGCGCAACGGCATCATTGATGCGGCTGTCGTGGCGTTACCGTTTGACGTGCCTGGCATCGAAACCATGCCCTTATATGATGAGGTTTTCAATGTGGTGGTCCCTGCGCAACATGGCTGGGCGCAACGGAAGGGCGTAGCCGCAGAGGAACTGGCGGATGAAAAAGTGTTGTTGCTAAACACCGGACACTGTTTCAGTAACCAGGTCACACAGGCCTGCCCGGAGCTGAGTCGCAAAGGGGAAGTGTTGCAGGGTAACTCGCTGGAAACCATACGCAATATGGTGGCTTCCAATTTGGGCATTACCGTGTTGCCGGCCATGGCCACGGCGCAGCGTTATCAGAACCCGCTAATACGCGTGATTCCGTTCAAGTCCCCTGCACCGAGTCGTCGTATCGCACTGGCCTGGCGCAAAAGCTTTGTGCGCGTGCAGGCGATTAAAGTACTCGCTGAGGTGATGCAAGACATCGGCCATCGTCTAGACAGCAAGCATCTGGGCAGCTAACACCAGCGGCTAAAGCTCCAAGCGTCGGTTCACGAACTTACGGGTATTCAATACTGACGCGAAAGCCGGTGATGGCGTTGTCTTCAATTGCCAGCAGTGCCTGTACGTGCAAACTTTGCCGGGCGGCAATGCCGGTTGCCGCTGTGGCAGGCTTGGGCAGGTAATCCACTGGCCTCAGCAGTTTGCGATACAGCACTTCATCGGCAGTGTTGGTCAGTGACAACACGATGCTGGGCCAAGCTTGCACCGTATCGGCATGGTTGCTGATGACGCCGGTAAACACCAGCACACCTTGACGCTGCGGATGCTCCTGCACATCCGTATCATCAATGGCCAGTTGCGTAATGTCCTGCGGCAATGACAATTGGCAATGTAGCGACTGGCAAGCGCGTTGCAACCAGGGTTTGCTTTGCGGATAACGCACTGCAATTTCGTTACGCCACACATACAGGCACTGTGCAAGCAGCAGGCACAGCAGCAACGCACAGGTCAAGCTGTAGCCGATTTTAGCGGTCAGGGATAGCGGTGGTTTGGGTGGGCTATCTGCCGCAGAGACACTGCGTAAAAATTCGGGAATGTCAGGCTCGGTCGCGGGCGCATCTATTGATGCAGTGAGTTCTGCTGATGCGCTGTCGGGCTCGACCGCCAGCGCATCGGCAGTCTCTGTTGCCGATTGTGCGTCCGCTGGTTCACTGAGCTGTACCAGGTTGGCGCGACCATCAAACACCTGACTGCACTCACCACACCGTACTTTGCCATCGTGCATTTGCAGCTCGGCCTCAGTCACCTCAAACCGGGTTTGGCAATGCGGGCAGGCGGTAATCAGGGCCATCTTTTGCTACCCGTCAGTAATACCCAACCCTCTTGCTGGACGGGCGCATCCATGTCAAACCAGGGGGCATACTGCTCAAGTAACAAGTCTTGTTGACTGTCGAGTATACCAGACAACGCAATTTTGCCACCGGCTTTGCACGACTGGGCAAGCACGGGTGCCAGCACCATCAACGCACTAGAGAGTATGTTGGCCACCACAATGTCGTAACGGCTGTGCAAGTACTCGGCAGAGTCATAAAATAAGGCATCCACCTGATTTTGACGGGCATTGTCCTGACTGGCAATAATCGCCTGTGGGTCGATATCGACACCAGTGACACTGGCCGCACCCAGCTTTTTGGCAGCGATGGCCAGAATACCCGAGCCACAACCATAATCGAGCACATGCGCTTGTTGCAACCGTTGAGCAGGCAGGCTTGCCAACCAGCTCAAACATAAATGCGTGGTGGGATGGCTGCCGGTACCGAACGCCAGTCCGGGGTCCAGCACGATGTTGATGGCTTCGGGATTGGGCGAGGTATGCCAGGAAGGCACGATCCACAGGCGGTCTGTCACCCGTATTGGCTCGAACTGCGCCTGCGTGGCACGTACCCAGTCTTGCTCTGCTATCGTTTCCAGCTGGTATTTAAGGCCAGTGAGTGCCAGCGCCTGCTGGACTTCTGCCAATAGTGCAGGCACATCACTACCCTCGTCCAGCATGGCAGTGACCACATTTTGTTGCCATAAACCGGGCGGCGGGTCGCCGGGCTCACCAAATATCGCTTGCTCGGCCAGTGTATCGGCGTGGGCATCCTCAATGCTGACGGACAACGCACCCGCGTCCATCAAGGCGTCGCTGAGTGCGTCGGCCTGCGCCTCGTTAGACTGAATTTTAAGTAACAGCCAATGCAAGATTATTTGGGGCTGATACCCAGCTTTTGTTCCAGATAGTGAATGCTGGTGCCACCCTGCTGAAAGGCCAGATCCGCCATCAAATCCGAATGCAACGGCACATTGGTTTTAATGCCTTCCACATACACCTCAGACAAGGCCACACGCATGCGGGCAATGGCTTGCGCACGTGTATCACCATGGGTAATCAGCTTGCCAACCATGGAGTCGTAATGCGGTGGTACGGTGTAGCCGCCATAGACATGGGTATCCATGCGCACCCCCGGCCCGCCCGGCATGTGAAAGCGATTAATAAAGCCAGGAGACGGTACAAAGTTGTACGGATCCTCGGCATTAATGCGGCACTCAATGGCATGGCCACGCAACTGGATGTCACGTTGACGGAACGGCAGCTTCTCGCCCGCGGCGATGAATATCTGCTGTTGCACCAGATCAATACCGGTAATCATTTCAGTCACGGTATGCTCGACCTGCAAACGCGTGTTCATCTCGATAAAGTAGAACTCACCATTTTCATACAAAAATTCAAACGTACCGGCACCGCGGTATTTGATTTTGCGGCACGCTTCTGCACAACGCTCGCCAATTTTGTCACGCAAACGTTCAGGTAAAAGCGGTGAAGGCGCTTCTTCAATGATTTTCTGGTGGCGGCGCTGCATGGAGCAGTCACGATCACCCAGAAACACGGCGTTGCCGTGCTGGTCAGCCAGCACCTGAATTTCAATGTGGCGTGGATTTTCCAGAAATTTTTCCATGTAGACCATGGGGTTACCAAAGGCATTTTGGGCTTCGGAACGGGTCATGTTGACGGCATTAATCAATGCAGCCTCAGTGTGCACCACGCGCATACCACGGCCACCACCGCCACCTGCTGCCTTGATAATGACCGGATAGCCAACGCGTTTGGCAGTACGGATAATTTCGGCCGGATCATCCGGCAATGCGCCATCCGAACCAGGGACACAGGGCACACCGGCTTTTTTCATGGCGTCCTTGGCCGAGACCTTGTCACCCATCAGGCGTATGGTTTCTGCACGAGGGCCGATAAACACAAAACCGCTTTGTTCAACACGCTCGGCGAAATCGGCATTTTCTGACAAAAAACCATATCCCGGGTGTATGGCTTGCGCATCAGTGACTTCAGCCGCACTAATCACCGCTGGAATATTCAGATAACTTTTGCTGGAAGGCGCCGGACCAATGCACACCGACTCATCCGCCAGCTTGACATATTTGGCTTCACGGTCGGCTTCGGAGTAGACGGCAACAGTTTTAATGCCGAGTTCGCGGCAGGCACGCTGCACACGCAGGGCGATTTCTCCGCGGTTGGCAATCAGAATTTTATCAAACATAGCGGGTTAACCAATCAGGAATAAAGGTTCGCCATACTCGACAGGCTGGCCGTTTTCGACAAAGACTTTCTTGATCACGCCAGCATATTCGCTTTCGA
>CAYYBN010000093.1:0-7277 GCA_964470225.1 uncultured Methylotenera sp.
TGCATGCTTGCCATGGCTGACATGGTCCACCGCATAGCCTGCCTGTTGCAGCGTATGCACCAGACTGTCGGCAATGACCTGATCATCCTCAACAATTAAAATACGCATGTCATGCTAGTTTAAAAATGAGCAATTAGTTTAACGCAATCTGGCTGCAACCAGACACCCTTCGGCGCTGTAAGGCAGGTGTAAGGCGGCGAGCGTAGTCTGTGATAGTCAGGTGATGCCATCCATCTGCGCAGATGTGAACGATGTTTATCTTGAACAAGGAGTGATTGAATGGAACCCACATTCGCATTGAAATTCACCAGCCGCTTAGCCACCGTGTGGTTGACCATGCTGGTCTTGGGCTTGACCGCGTCAGCCATGGCGGCGGAAGCCAACCTTGGACTGGGCATCAGCGCCGGTCTGGGAACAAACACTGTTGATGAGCCGAGTACTGCCGATAAAACTGCAGCCCCTGCTGACAGCAGCAAACCGATGAATCACCGTGTGGCCAAACATATGAGCAAGCATGACAAATACGGCAGCAAACCGGAACAGAGCCGTCCGGAAGCCAACCAATAACAGTTGTCTGCAGTCATTCCCGGGGTGTCTCATGCAGACGGCAAACCGGGTAAGGCGGCAGCAGCGGTTATGTATCCCCTCGGCGCTTGGTCCACGTCTGTGCGTGGACCTTTTTTATACATGATACTGTGAGAGAAATGGCTTCACTTAAGGTAAGCGAACGCTATCGAGTATGCCGGCTTTCATATCCGGTACAAGTAACGTATGGCCATCCTGCCCCAGCGCAATGTCTGCGGCTGCCTGATAACCTTGTTTGAACAGACTGACTTGACCCGCTGGGTTCACTTGATACACACGTCCACCTTTCCAGTCGCTCACATAAAGAGTACCGTCCGCAGTTTTGACAATACCGTCGCCGCCGCCAAAGCCACTAGCCACTTCCTTCAACTGACCGCTGGCCGTATTCAGCGTGTACAACACGCCAGAGGTAAAGTCCACTGTGAGCAATTGCGTACCATTGGCATCAGCCAGCAAACCATTGGGTGCCATGATGCGGGCATCCATCTGGCCATCAATTAGACGTTGTAATTGGCGTGCGGGTGAAATTTTGTAGATGGCCCCCCCTTTACCGGTACCGAGGATATCACCACTGTCAGAGACGTATAAATTGCCTTGTGGGTCAAATGCCAGGTCATTCAAAAACTGGGGTTGCTTGGGGAACGCACTGGCAGCCACATATACTTCAACCTTGGCAGGCTGTTGTTGCAGATGCACGCGCAGCACTTGGGTTTTATCGGCAATATAGAGATAGGGTCCAAACATGGCCAGTCCCTTGGGATCATTTAGACCGCTCACCAGCACGCTGGCGATCCCTTGGTGAATGACGCGAATCTGACCGTCACCATCGGTACCAAAACCGTTTATCTCTGAAACGTACACTTTAGCATCCGCTGCTTGCACCACTGATTCTGGAGTTAACAGGCCATTCAGGGCTACCGGCCCTTGCGCCTGTGCCGGTATGGCGAGCAGTGCCAACCAGCCCAAGCAACCCTGCATTAGTTTGGCGCGCAAGCGCATTTGCATCAACGGCATGTGTAACTCCCAAGGTAAGAATAAAAAGAAGTGGCGAACAATGAACGACCATGTAAATGGCAGGCTGAGGATGTCAGCCTGCCACAGGGTTAAAACCAGCGCGCAGGGGTAATAAGTGTATCCACGCTTTGACACAATGCCTGAAAACCCTGACTGGGTGTGTTAGCCAAAGTTTGTTGAAAATCGGTGTGTTGTTGTAACTGTTGCATCAGTTGGTCAAAGGCATGCTGGTATGCACGTTTGGTAAACAGTTCGACATTATGCGTTAGTGTTCCGACAGCTTGCCCCTCCGCTTTGAGAACGAGGGCTGGTTTGACCAGTGCTGCATCAGCACCGGCTTTGGTGTAAACCTTGGCTGTGATTTTACTGTAAAACATACCCATTCTCGGGTTGTAAAACATATTAGGTTCCAGTACCACCAATGCTTGACCTTGCGCACCTTGACGACATTCATTAACCGTATATTGCTGATTTTCAAAACTACTGACTCCGAGTCGCTCCACCACCGCGCCACGGTTATGCCAGTAATTGAGATATGGGTGTACCAACTGAACCGGATTTTGGTAATAGCTTTGCGGTACTTGTACCACCAAGCTGGTAGACGCTAATGCAGGCATGCCAACTAGCAAAGTGGCGGCGGACAAAAGAGCGAATAAATATTGCATGTTTAATTCCTTTACTGCTGGTGTATGGCAGGGCTAATCTGGTATATCCAGCGACGAAGGTCATCGCTGATGTACAGCATACCATCTGCACCTACCAATACGTCCACTGGCCGTCCCCAATATTGTTGGCCTTGCAGCCAACCTGATACCCATTCGACGACCTCAACCGGTTGATGGTTCCGAAATTTGACTCTGGCCAGTGCATAGCCGCTTGCTTGCTTGCGGTTCCATGAGCCATGCAGGGCAACGATGGCATCCTCGCGGTAGTCTGCAGGTAAACGGCTATTGTGCAGAAAAGTGATGCCTATGGGTGTGCTGTGGGCCGGCAGGGTGATGGCCGGGGCTTGAGCATTCGCGCAAATACCGGATTCGCTTGGCATGTTGGGATCTTCAAACAGCTTACCGGGCTGTTGTCTGTCTGCCCAGCAATAGGGCCAGCCATAGTGCTGGCCAGGCAAAATATGATTCAGGTGTTCTGGCGGCACATCATCGTTGACCGGGCCTTGTTTGCGCTCACTGCGGTTATCGGCCCCTTCGTTGGTGGCATATAATGCCCCTGTTTGCGGGTGCCAGGCCAAGCCTTGGCTGTTACGCAAGCCACGTGCCCACACCGGGCTTTGTGCATGACGGCCCAGTGTGACCAATGCGCCAGCTGGCCGCCCTTGCAGGGTATAGCGGTGTAGCGTGGCGCGGTTAGGGTCGTCTTCGATGCAGACGTTACAACTGGAACCAACATTGATAAATAAAAAGCCATCTGGCGATCGCTTGATGGATTTCAGACCATGGCCGCCAATTGGTAAACCCTGAATCAAGGGCTGTGGGTTAACCCAGCGCTCACTCTGTCTTGACAGGCTGAGCACCCGATCGGGTTCAGCGATTAGCAGGTTTTCGCCAGACAGCGTGATGCCGTTGGGCGAATGTAGACCTTCTGCGACGATGGTTGCTTGGCCTTGGGCATCCAGTTTGACGACGCGACCGGTATCCACTAAGGTAACCAGTAATTGGCCATCGCTGTCCAGTGCTAACATACGTGGTTTGCCCAGCGCACTCAGGTCGCTAAACAGTCGGATGTTCAGGTCTGGTGGCGTTTGCAGCAACCCCAGTGCCTGCGAAACACTGGCGGGTTGTGCGGCTACCGCGCCAAGTCTGGTTTGATAAAAATCAAATAACACAGCCATGCCAAGACCGAGCAAAGCGGTGATGAATAAGTTACGAAATTTACGCATGCGTATTGAATTCATTTTTTGCGCATCACTCCTGTAGACTTGGGCGCTCAGGTTAAGGTATCTGCCCAGATATTCTGCGCCCAGGCTACGGCATAGGCGCCTTCCTGTGCCGATGCTTGGCTGGATACACCACCGCCCTCGGCAGCCACCATGACCTTTTTCTGTGCATCGTAGCGGTACACATTGGCAACGTGTACCGCCTGGCTGTCATCAACAAAGCTGTAGCAGGTGTTGGCGACTACTGGTGCCGGATCCGCCGCCTGTCCGGCCAGCAGGTCCACCAGCGCGGCCGCGCACACTTTGGCCTGGGCATTGGCCATGTGGGCTGATTTTGGCAAACCGGCTGAAATACTGTCGCCAATCACATGCACGTCAGGCAGCACGCTGGAGGCATAGCTGACAAAGTCGACCTCGCACCAGCGTTTGTCGACATTGTTCAATCCGGCCTGTTGTGCCAGTGTACCGGCCAGTTGTGGCGGAATCACGTTCAAGACATCGGCGCGTACCGTTTCAAAGTCGGTTTGTACCGTGTTGCTGGCGGCGTCGATGCGCAGCAATTCGCTGTTGTTGTGGTACTCCAGCAGGCCCGCATACTGTTGCTGAAAGCTGGTCATGAACAAGCCTTTTTTCGAGACAATATCCGGGTTGGCATCCAGCACAATGACCTTGCTGTTTGGTTTATGTTGCTTGAAGTAGTGTGCGACCTGACAGGCACGCTCGTAAGGGCCGGGTGGGCAACGATAGGGCGCTTTGGGGATGGTCATGACAAAGACGCCGCCATCAGCCATTTGTGCCAGTTGTTGGTGTAGCTGCAAGGTCTGTTTACCGGCTTTCCAGGCATGTGGAATATTGTCTACAGGGGTGTTCAGGCCCGGCAGCTTACTGTAATCAAAGGCCACGCCGGGTGCCACCACCAGTTTGTCATACGACAATGTGCCGCGTGCCAGGCGCAGTTGCTTGCGTTCGGCATCAATCGCTTGTACCTGATCGGTCACCCATTGCAGCCCATGCTGCTGTTTTGCCACGCGATAGCTAAAGCTGAGGTCGTCCAGCGTACGGCTGCCACCCAGCACCAGATTGCTTTGCGGGCACGAAATGAATTGTGGATTCGGCTCGACCACGGTTACAGCCACCTGATTGGCACTCCACTGACGCAAGTATTTGGCAGCAGTCAGTCCGGCAAAGCCGGCACCAACCACCACGACATGCCCCAGAGGCGGTTTGCTGGCGCGGGCAAATGCTGGCAAGCCATAAAAGGCTAAGCCGCCATAAATAATCTGTTTAATGGCCTGTCTGCGGCCGTGGGTCGATAACTCTGCTGGGTGTGCTGTCATGGTTACTGTGCTCCCTGAAAAGTTTGCTTGGGCAAAGTCGCAGCCGGTGTGCGTGCTTGCGCGGCGAAATAGCTGGCCAGTACGCGTATCTCTTCATCTTGCAGGCCTTTGGCATGCTGGTGCATCACAGTAGCGGGTACGCTGCCCGATTTGAAGCCTTGCATGCGCTGCACAAAATAGTCGGCATTCAGATTGGCTAAACTGGGTGTACCGCCTGCACTGTTGCCCTGTGCACCATGACATGCTGCACAAGAAGCGGCGAGCGTGCGGGTATGGGTATCCGTGATGACCGCCTCACCTGCCGAGACTGTCATCAACGGGCTGGTCAGCCACCAGGCTGCGCAAAGTACAGGGACAAACTTCATGCATCACTCCTCAATTGTGTAGGCTATAAGGTCTTTACCTGCATTGTAAGGTGACCATAAAAAAGGTGTGTGATTTTCATCACACACCTTTGTTGATTGTGTTGCATGTTGATCACCTTGACAGCGTTATGCAAGGTTTGAACTGCAGTCACTCAGGCTAATGAGCGAGGCCTGTAGAATTAGAAACATTCGCCTTGGCAGCCCTCTTCGCTAACGCCCAGTTTGGTTAATAAATCGACCATTTTGGTGTTGCCTTCATCTTTGATTACACGAATCAAAGAGACGCCACCTTTCATCTTCTGGTTCACGTCTACGCCCGCAGAAGCCAGATATTTGACTTCTTCTTCGAAGCCATTAAACGCTGCCAGATGAAAGGCGGTCATTTTGCTGGCCGGATGGGCATAATTCTTGTCAGCACCTTTTTCCACCAGATATTTCACCACAGCCAACTGGTTGTGGTTGGCCGCCATTTGCAGGGGTTGCCAAGCATAGAAACTGTACTTGAGCAAAGAAGGATCTTTATCGATGTATCGTTTGACGACGTTCAGTTTACCTTCGGTCAGTGCGCCAGACAGTTCCATGTACTCGTCATCATTCAATGTGGCGGCTTGGCTAGTGATAGCAAAAAGCATGGCAAATGCCATAAAAGTGGTTTTAAAAAAGTTCATTGTAACGGTTCTCCTATTTTCTAATCTCTTGAGTGGTTTAGCCTATCCATGTTCTTGCATTACGGAACATGCGCATCCAGGGCCCATCTTCCTGCCAGTGGTCAGGATGCCATGAATGCTGCACTGCTCTGAACACACGCTCCGGGTGCGGCATCATAATACTAAAACGACCATCCTGAGTAGTAAAACCAGTTAATCCTTGAGGCGAACCATTGGGATTAAACGGGTACATTTCGGTGGCTGTTGCCGCATGATCCACGTAGCGCACAGTAGCAAGTTGATGTTGTAGCATAGTTGTGACCGCGCTCGCATCAGTAAATTCCGTAAATCCTTCACCATGCGCCACGGCAATCGGCATGCGACTGCTTGCCATGCCGCTAAAGAAGATGGATGGCGACGCTAAAATCTCCACCAGTGCGACGCGGGCTTCAAACTGTTCAGACTTATTGCGCACGAAGTGTGGCCAATGTTCGGCACCCGGAATAATGCTGTGCAGGTTGCTCATCATCTGGCAACCGTTACACACACCGAGGGCAAACGTATCAGCGCGATTAAAGAAGGCACTGAACTGGTCACGGGCACGGCTGTTAAACAGGATGGACTTGGCCCAGCCTTCACCGGCACCGAGTACATCACCATAGGAAAAGCCACCACAGGCCACCAGACCGGCAAAGTCTTTCAATGACATACGGCCACTGATGACGTCACTCATGTGCACGTCCACACAGTTGAAGCCAGCGCGGTCAAATGCGGCCGCCATTTCGGTTTGGCCGTTGACACCTTGCTCACGCAAAATCGCCATGTTAGGGCGCTTGCCGGTATTGATGTAAGGCGCGGCAATATTCTCATTGAGGTCAAAAGTCAGGTGCGCATGCAAACCGGCATCAGCGGCATTCAGAATGCGGTCGTATTCCTGTTGCGCGCATACTGGATTGTCGCGCAGGCTTTGCATCCGGTAGGTGGTTTCCGACCACAGGCGGTGCAGGTCTATGCGTGACGCCAGGTAGTCGCCCTGCGCGCTGGCAATGCGGATCTGTTGCCCCGTCACCACGTGGCCGATGGCATGCACGCAAGCGCCGAGGCTGGCTTGCAGGCTGCTGATGATGGCTGTCGCTTCATTGGCGCGTACCTGGATGACCGCGCCCAGTTCTTCGTTAAACAAGACGCTGATACGGTCGCCCTGCAAGCTGCCCAAATCCACATTCAGCCCACAGTGACCGGCAAAGGCCATTTCCAGCAGCGTGGCCAACAGGCCGCCGTCGGAACGGTCATGGTAGGCCAGCAATTTACCGTCGCTGTTGAGTTGCTGGATTGCGGCAAAAAACGCTTTCAGTTGCGCAGGCTGGTCTACATCTGGCACCTGGTTGCCCAGTTGCTGGTAGACCTGCGCCAGTGCCGAGCCGCCCATGCGGTTGCGGCC
>CAYYBN010000094.1:0-1960 GCA_964470225.1 uncultured Methylotenera sp.
TGACTGGCGACTGGTGATCGCCGGGTTACTGGTTGGTTTTGGCACACGCCTGGGTTCCGGTTGTACCAGTGGTCATGGCGTTTGTGGTATCGCCAGAGGCGCTATACGCTCAATGCTGGCAACCATCGTTTTTATAGCTGTTGCCATGCTGATTGTCTGGCTATTGCCACTGTCTTTGGGAGGGCTACATGAATAAAGTATGGATATTGGCATGGCTTTCAGGAGTGTTGTTTGGCCTGGGCTTGCTGTGCTCTCAGATGGTGAATCCGCAACAGGTGTTGGCTTTTCTGGACATTAGCCGCGACTGGAACCCTGCACTGATGTGGGTGATGGCGGGCGCCATCGCGGTGAGTGCACTGGCTTTTCGTTTGGCGCGTCAACGCCAGCACAGCTTGTCTGGCTTACCCATGCAATTGCCCGCACAGCAGCCGGTCAACCGCCGACTGTTATGCGGGGCAGCACTGTTCGGACTTGGTTGGGGATTGGCCGGATTTTGTCCCGGCCCGGCGCTGGTAGCATTGATGTATGGCATGCTCAAACCGTGGATTTTCGTCATCAGCATGCTAGTTGGCATGTGGCTGTATCAGCGCATGTTTGGATAGTTCCAGCACGCCAGACCCATCGAATGTCATCGCAATCAGTGCCGTTCGACGCTGGCCTACGCCCAGTCAAAACGGGTTTAAACCCAGACATCACGTTTAGGCTTTTCAGAAGTGTGACCTTCTGTTGAGTCATCATAGTCCTCATCATAAACTCTAAAATTCTTTTTTCTGGAATATTTTGCGGAGAATACAGTGCTCAACAAGCTGGAAATGCTCAGAATTTTTTGTGCAGCGGCAGAAGCCAGCAGCTTCAAACAGGCAGCGATTCGGCTCGGGATCTCGCCACAAGCGGTGACGCGCGCCATCAGTACGCTTGAAGCTGAATTGGGCGAGGTGCTGTTTTTTCGCAATACGCGACAAAACCAGATTACGCCTTATGGTCAGACACTGGCACAACGGGCGCGGCAAAGTTTACAGCAGATGGATGAGTTGTTTGCCCCAGCCCACAAGCAGGCACAAGCGCTGGCCGGGCTGGTGAGAATCGCCGCCCCAAATGCGCTGGCCATGTCACATTTACCCAAACTGGTGAGTGAATTGATGGCCGCCCATCCGCAACTGCATATCGAACTGCAATTTTCGGATGACATTAGCGACGTGGTCGCCCAGCAAATTGATATCGGCATCCGGGTCGGACTGATGCGCGACAGTCAGTTGATTGCCAAAGTGGTATCCAGTTGCCCATTTTTTATTGTGGCCAGCCCGGAAATGGTTGCGCACTATGGCATGCCTGCAACGGTGGAGGCCTTGAACGCATGCCCAACCATCGTGGTGCTGGATGCACGTACTGGCAGACCCTGGCCGTGGTTTCTGGATAATGGCGCGACCTGGCAACCCAAACAACCTGCGGTTGCCACCAATAATACGCTATACGAATATCAGGCGGTGATGGCTGGCAACGGTTTTGGCCAATTGGCGGGCTTTTTGGCCATTCCGCACATACAATCCGGCGCATTGATACAGGTGCTGCCAGCCATACAACCCGAACCTTGGAATGTGTATGTCTACCGCGCCAACAAGTCACCGGTGCCGGCACGTATCAGACTGGTGTATGACTGGCTGGCCCAAGGCTTGGCCAACCGCACCGATTTTCCCACATGTATTCATTCATCGGGTTGATGAGATTTGCGGTAACGCCACAGGGTGGTACGGCCGATGCCTAGCCGTTTGGCCGCCAGCGTTAAATTACCATTGCAGGCCTGAATTTCGGCTTCGATGCGGGCAGCGTCCAGTGCTTGCGCAGGTTTAGCTGGCGCGGGGGCAGCTACACCCATGGCGAGGTCTATAGTACTTTGTAATTCGGGCGGTAAATCAGCCACGTCAATGCGCTGGCCGTCAGACATAATGAGGGCATAGTGGAT
>CAYYBN010000094.1:1970-7254 GCA_964470225.1 uncultured Methylotenera sp.
GTGGATGACATTGCGCAGTTCGCGCACATTGCCTGGCCAGGCATAGGCCAGCAGTTGTTGCATGGCCGCAGCGCTGATTTGCGGCAACTGTCCCTCGGCAAATTGTTGGCGTAGCAGGTGGCGCGCGATCAATGGAATATCCTGTTTGCGGCTGTGCAGGTCGGGCAGAAACAGCGGGACTACTCTCAGTCTAAATAACAAATCTTGACGGAAACGACCGGCTTTGACTTCTTCGCGCAGCGCCTTGTGGGTGGCGGCGACTATGCGCACATTGGCTTGCAGCGGGTGCGCACCGCCCACGGGCAGGTACTCGCCAGATTCCAGCACACGCAACAGTTTGGCTTGCAGCTCAAACGGTAGCTCGGCGACTTCATCGAGAAACAGGGTGCCGCCTTCGGCACGGCCAAACAGCCCCTGATGGTCACGCACGGCGCCGGTAAACGCGCCTTTGACATGGCCAAACAGTTCACTTTCGAGCACGCCGGCATTGAGGGTGGCGCAGTTGATGGCCACAAACGGCGCCTGGTGACGTGCGCTTTCGCCGTGGATGGCGCGTGCCACCAACTCTTTACCGGTGCCGGAGTCGCCACGGATTAGCACCGGAATATCGGTGTTGGCGACCCGCCGTATCATTTCAAATACCTTGTGCATGGCCGGGGCATGGCTCATCAGGCCGTATTTTTCTGCCCATGATGGCCCTTGTTCGCCGCTCATTGCAGCCATCCGTTGCGGAATCAGCACTTCCAGACCGCCATCAAAATGGCCATCTTCAGTGGCATAGGCCATGGCGTATTTGAGCACGGCTTGCGCTTCACCGCTGGCGGTGTGCAATATCAGTGGCGCGGCTTCGACTTTGCCGCGTTCGGTCAGGCCACAGCCGCGCATACACTGTTCACAACGGTTGGCGCTCAGGCAGTGCTTGCCATTCAGGTCTGTCGCTTGAAAGCCCAGCAGTTTTTCTGCACCCGGACTCCAGTAGCTGATGTTTCTGTGTTGGTCGACGGTAAACACCGCGGCGTCGGGCATGATGAGCGAGATCATGCGTGCCAGCGACTCACCCTGGGCGCGTGTCAGGCCGCGTGCACTGGCAAAAAAATCCGGGGGCATTTGTTTCATATCTGGATTATGAAACGTTTCATGTAAAACAATCAAGTGTTTCATTGAAACAATATCGCTGTAAAAAAGTGAGCGTGTATGCTTTTAACACCATGATTTATATGGACTTTGTTATTAAATGAAACGTTGGCACTGGTTTTGCGTATACATGCACACACATGAATTGGGGGATGATGATGATTTTTGAACAGTTTTTTGAGCCAGACAGCAGTACGTTTACCTACCTGCTGGCATGTGAGCAAACCAGACAGGCGGTGCTGATTGATACGGTGGAGTGCGATGTGGACAAGTACGTGGCTGCCTTGCAGCAACATCAGCTCACATTGGCCTACACACTGGAAACGCATGTGCATGCAGACCATGTGACTGCTGCTGATAACCTGCGCAAGCGTTTGGGTAGCAAAAGCGTGGTTCACCGTGATGCGGGTGCGATGTGTGGTGATTTGCTGGTGACCGATGGCATTCATCTGCAAGTCGGGTCAATCGATATCGAGGTGCGTTATACCCCCGGGCATACCAATGGCTGCGTCAGTTATCTGGTGGGTGACCGCATTTTTACTGGTGATGCCTTGTTGATTGGCGGCTGTGGCCGCACTGATTTCCAGCAAGGCGATGCTGCTCAGTTATACGACAGCATACATAACAAGATTTTCAGCCTGCCCGACGAGACACTGATTTATCCCGGTCATGATTACAACGGCAATACTGTCTCCAGTGTCGGTCAGGAAAAACGTGACAATAAACGCTTGGGCCAGCAGACATCACGTGAGGCCTTTGTCCAGATCATGGCCAATCTCAAACTGGCTTATCCCAAGCATATTGATGTTGCTTTACCGGCCAATCAGGCTTGCGGCAATATCACCGTCAAGCAATCGGCCTGACATCAGGTCAACAAAATATAACAACGGGGAAAGAAAAAATGAAAGCAGGGAAAATCAATCAGTACATTTCAGTCGCCGACCAGTTGCTGGCTGACGACGTACGCATGCTGGCAGCAGAGGGCTTTCGCTCCATCTTTTGTCACCGGCCAGATGGCGAGGGGGCGGACCAGCCCAACTTTGTGGAAGTGGCAACTGCCGCCAAAGCGTTGGGGCTGCACACCGTCTATTTGCCCGTCACCAGCGGCAAAATCAGTGATGCCGATGTCACGGCATTTGCGGAGGCGTTTGCCAAAGCACCCAAACCGGTCATGGCCTATTGCCGTTCCGGCATGCGTGCCATCACCTTGTGGAGCTTGCAAGCAGCGGGCAAGACGCCCTTATCCGAGTTATTGGCCATCGGCAAGCAAGCCGGACATGACCTGTCTGGCCTGACATTACGACTGGCTGCAGGCAGCTTGGGCAAGCCAGTGAGTGAACAATTTCACCAGATTGTGATTGTGGGTGGCGGGGCTGCCGGGATTGCCGTGGCTTCCAGCTTGCTTGCGCGCCAACGTGATCTGGATATCGCCATCATAGACCCGGCCGAGGCCCATTATTATCAACCTGGCTGGACACTGGTCGGTGGCGGCGTGTTTGATGCGGCGCGTACGGTCAAAACCATGGCCTCAGTGATGCCGGCGGGAGTGAAATGGATTAAAGCCGCTGTGGCCGGTTTTGAACCCAATGCCGACCGCGTGGTGCTGGAGGGATGCCGGACCCTGCGTTATGAGAAGCTGATTGTCTGTCCCGGTATCAAACTCAACTGGGGCGCGATTGAGGGGCTGAATGAAACGCTGGGCCGTAACGGGGTCACTTCCAATTATCGCTACGACCTGGCCCCCTATACTTGGGAACTGGTGAGCCAGTTAAAAGGGGGCAAAGCGGTATTTACCCAGCCGCCGATGCCGATTAAATGCGCAGGTGCGCCGCAGAAAGCCATGTATCTGTCTGGTGACCATTGGTGGCGTAGCGGCTTGCTGGATCAGGTGAACATCGATTTCTACAACGCCGGGGGCGTGTTGTTTGGCATGAAGGAATATGTGCCTGCCCTGATGCAATATGTTGAAAAGTATCGTGCCAACTTGCACTTTAATCACAGACTGACCAAGGTCGACGGGGTTGCCAAGCGCGCATGGTTTAGTCACACACTGGCGGATGGCAGCGTAGAAACCGTGGAAACAGCGTTTGACATGCTGCACGTGGTGCCGCCGCAACAGACGCCGGACTTTATCCGCGCAAGCACGCTGGTGGATGCGTCTGGCTGGGTGGATGTCAATCCGGATACCTTGCAGCACAAAACCTACCCGAATATTTATGCCCTGGGCGATGCTGCCAACAGCCCCAATGCCAAAACCGCGGCGGCTGCACGCAAGCAGGCGCCGGTGGTGGCCACCAATGTGTTGTTTGACCTCAAGCTGGGTCGCGCACGCGCGGCTTATGACGGCTATGGCTCTTGCCCGTTGACCGTAGAACGTGGCAAAGTCGTGCTGGCGGAGTTTGGCTATGGCGGCCGTTTGTTACCGAGTTTCCCGCGCTGGCACATCAATGGTCAACAACCTTCACGTCTGGCCTGGATGCTGAAAGAGCGCTTGCTTCCGCCTATCTACTGGAAAGGCATGCTCAAAGGCCATGAATGGCTGGCTGCCCCAGGTGAGTTAAACACGCAGGAGTCTGCATGAGTCGGTTTTTCGCAATGACGACAGGCCATCCATTCTGGCAAAAATATTTGCCCATCTTGCAATGGGCACCGCATTATCAGCGCCAGCAAGCCGTGCATGACCTGACCGCTGCCGTGATTGTCACCCTGATGCTGGTGCCGCAGGCACTGGCCTATGCCATTTTGTCCGGATTACCGCCGCAAATCGGCCTCTACGCCAGCCTGTTGCCATTGATAGCCTATGCGCTGCTGGGCACCAGCAGCACGCTGGCGGTGGGCCCGGTGGCGGTGGCTGCACTGATGACTGCCACCGCCATTGCACCGTATTCGGCACAAGATCCGGCACTGGGTTTGCAAGCCGCCGTTGTGCTGGCCTGTCTGTCTGGCCTGCTGCTGTTGCTGGCGGGCGTACTCAAGCTCGGGTTTTTGGCTAACTTTTTATCGCATCCAGTGATTGCCGGGTTTATTGCCGCGGCCAGTCTGGTGATTGCCAGCAGCCAGATGCCGACCCTGCTAGGCTTTAAGGCCGAGGGCGACAATATGCTCAGTCTATGGCAGGGCATTTTGGCGCATGCCTCGCAGGTGCATCCGGCGACCGCACTGCTTTCGCTGGTGACATTGCTGCTGTTGCTGCTGGCGCGTCGTCATGGCACAGCCATGCTGATGCGGCTGGGGTGCCATCGCTTTATGGCGCAAACCTTGTCCCGATCTGTACCCGCACTGTTGGTGGTGGTCGGTACGCTGTTGATGCAAGCGCAGCTACCCAGCCTGACCGGGGTCAACACAGTGGGTCAGATACCGGCTGGTTTGCCAGCCCTCAGCTTGCCACATTGGGATGTTGGCTTGTGGCAAGCCTTGCTCATGCCCGCCATCCTGATTTCGATGATCGGCTATGTGGAGTCGATCTCGGTGGCGCAAAATCTGGCCATGAAACGCCGCGAACGCATCCAGCCTGACCAGGAGTTGATAGCGCTGGGGGTGGCCAATCTGGCTGCCAGTCTCAGCGCGGCGCAGCCGGTGACGGGGGGTGTCTCGCGTTCTGTGGTCAATATGGATGCCGGTGCGCAAACACCGATGGCCGGGCTGATGACTGCGATTGGCATGGCCATTGCCACCATGTATCTGGCCGGTTGGCTCAGTGACTTGCCACGACTGGTACTGGCAGCCACCATCGTGGTGGCCGTGCTGAGTCTGTTTGATCTGCACCTGTTTATGGACTCCTGGCGGCGTTCACGCAGTGACTTCTTTGCGCTGGCCATCACCTTTTTGATGACCTTGCTGGTGAATGTTGAAACCGGGATTACAGCAGGTGTGTTGCTGTCGATTGCCCTGCATGTATACCGCAGCAGTCGTCCGCATATTGCCGTGGTTGGGCAGGTGCCGGGCACCGAGCACTTTCGCAATATCGACCGTCATCAGGTCGAGGTCTGCCCGGATGTGGTGACCCTGCGTGTGGATGAGAGCCTGTATTTTGCCAATGCCCGCTATCTGGAACAAAAGGTGTTGGAGATTGTGGCTGACCAGCCTGCGCTGAAACATCTGGTGCTGATGTGCTCGGTGTGCGCCCTGCTCCACTACCACGACGCCCTAC
>CAYYBN010000095.1:0-7233 GCA_964470225.1 uncultured Methylotenera sp.
AGCATCCTCAAAATCTTTTGCCGATTCAACCCGAACACGCCACCCTTACCGAAACTATACCAGCGATTCACCAAGATCCATTTGACCGCCTACTGGTTGCTCAAGCGTTACATGAACCCATGCACTTAATCACACATGACGAGCATAACAATAGGTGATAGACCAAAATAAATGCTATATATGGACATAATCAATCAACTAATGATATCGCTGTGCTTCGTCTTACCAATTTATTTTGCTTAATGTTTCGCAATACATCATCCAGCGTGGTAATAATCGCCAAGCTTTCTTTTATGCTTATGTGAAATTAGGTTTTCATAAATTTAAATATTTAAACGCATCTACAACCTTAGTAATGCATTTATGACTAACGATAAAATGAGCCAAGACTTTTTTGAAAATTATTAGAGTAGCTAGCAGTAAGGCCCTTATGGAGTAAGAGGTTAAGTTTTGGACTGTTTGAATTTCAAAAAATCTTGACCTCTCACAGATTGATGCAAATAGCATGACATTGGAAGACGATGCATTTATCTTTATTTCAGGCGACGATTTTACTGCTGCGGGTCAAGTAAAGTTTAATGCTGCAAATAATACGTTATATGGTGAGATCAACGGCGATTTAATTGCTGACTTTTAGTTGGTTTTAGCTGGAGTGAGTACAATTTCACAAATTGATCTTGTCGCTTAATTGTAAGTTTAAAAAGGCGCTTCTGGCGCCTTTTTAAACTTTTGGAGTATGCAGTCTCGATCATGCCATTCAGGGCAGCGCATACGGCAGGGTTTCAAATTGCAAAGCTTGACCTTGCCAGAATATCGGCCCGGCCTCACGCGCTTCCAGTCGACATTCGGCCAATAGCCAGTAGCTGTTCTGGTCTTTGGCGGCCACTCGCACCAGTCGGCCCGCTTCCTGTCCTTGTGCATCTTGCAGCGGGTCACCGGCCTGCGGTGGTTGCTGACTGGCGACGGTGGCCAGCAGCGAGCGCCGTTTGACTTTGCCCAGATAATGGGTGCGGGCGACAATTTCCTGGCCGGTGTAGCAGCCTTTCTTGAAGTTGATGCCGTCTAGCGCATCCAGATTCACCATTTGCGGCACAAACTGTTCTTGCGTGCGATTGACGATGTGTGGAATTCCAGCCTGAATTTCAAGCGCCTCCCAGCTTTCGCTACTGCTTGGGGTAAAACGCTCACGCAACTGAGTCCAGACCTGCTCAGCCTGGGTGGCCGCTACCCACAGTTGGGCCCGTTGCAAGTCGGCGCTGTCAGGCAGGCGTATGCTGACCATGCCTGCGCCCGTTTCCTGGACACGATGGATGCTGTCGGCCACACCTACATGGTTGAGCGCGGGGGCACTGAGACCCATAGCGACAAAGACGTCGCTGACATCGCTGATGACCACTTTGCTGCGCATGACAAACATCGACAAGCGCTTGACCAGCATGGGCACCAGTGGGCGCGGGCATTGCAGGTAGTAGGTGTCTGCATGCATGTGGGCGTAAAAAATCGCCAGCAGACGGCCTTTGGCGGTACAGTAGCCGGTGTATTGCGCAGCGTCACTGAGCTGTTTGATATCATTGGTCAGTTGCCCTTGTAAAAAGACCAGTGCATCTGCACCGCTGACCGCAATCAGGCCCAGGCTGGATAAGTCATAGAGCCGTTCAGCGTAGGTGTGGTCGGCAAACACTGCCTGGGTATGGTCATCAAACTGTGCGCCTTGCGCGGTTAAAAAAGCCTGCCATGTGCTGCTAGACATAAGGTATTCCTGTATTGGGCCCTAATAGTAAGGACTGTCCGTGAAAAAGGCGATTCTACCTGTTGAGCAAGTGATTGGTTTATCCACATCATCCTTTTTGTGGGGGTGGTGGCTATTTTTTTCAATGCTGAATATGGCTTGTGCGTGCTACGCAATGACTTGGCCGTGGGCTGCAGCTTATGTCGTTTTTTACGCGGCGATGTCATGCTGGCACTACACGCAACTGGCGGGTGTGGCATGGCCTGACAGTGTTCATGTCTTGCGGCTGGATGTTTATGGTCAGTTATGGCTGCATCAATACAACGCTGTGATCAGACCGGCTAGTGTATTGCCTGACAGTGTGGTGTATCCGCAGCTACTTTGCTTGCATTTGCGGCTGCTGCCTGATGAAGGCACTGAACAATCTGTTCAAACCTCGACAAATCAGTTACACCCCACCACTGTCACGCGCTGGCTGCTGATTTTGCCAGACATGCTGTCAAAGGAGGATTTGCGCGCTTTGCGCGTGTGGTTACGCTGGGGCAATGCCAGCGACAGTAGCGGTTCCACGCAGCACACCTAAAAATGATTGTCGTGTGCCACCTCGTCGGCGGGTTTAAACCAGCGTGTCGAGGGTTTGTGCAGGCGTTGCCAGTACTGGCGCAATCTGCGCACAGATTCATGATGAATGCTGACTGCCAGCAGACAAACTAATGCCAAGCTGGCGAACAGCCAGTCTAGGAAAAATGGCACGGTATTAATGTGGCTGGATGGAAAACTTTGCAAGGCCTTTAACACTTGCTGCGGGTCATCGCCGGGCAGATAACGTCCGCCAATTTCGCCAGCCAGCGCTTGCAGATATTTGGTAGCGCGGCGCGAGATATAACGGTCATAGTCGGACACGGCCACACTGTCATCACGTCCGCTGGATTTGCTGGCAGTGACCTGGGCCACATTGGGCTGTACTGCAAAGCTTTCGTTTGACCAGTAGCCTATCTTTTGATTGCTTTCGGTCAGCTTGGGAATGCCCACACCCTGGTCAGAGCCAATGCCGATGAAAAACCAGCCTTGGCCGCCCTGAAATTCCTTGAGATTATTGGTGTTGAAGGCATGCAGCAGTGGCGCTTCATCGCCATCGGTAAAATAGACTACTTTGGTGGCATCCGGCATGCTGCGTACGACCGCAGATGTCACCAGCAAACTTTCACGCAGGCGGCTGTTGCCAGACCAGGCCATGCGCCAGTCGAGGTGGCTAATGGTTTCCTGAATGGCGGCAAAGTGCTGGCAAACCTCTAGTGGCGCATACAGCGCTGCCACTGCATCGCCGGCAAACACGCCGATACTAACATTGGTTTGGCAGGGCATTTCAGCCACCAGATCATGCAATAACTGTTTGGTGTAATCGAGTCGGCTCACCCATTGCTGACCAGCGCGAACATCAATCGCGTTCATGCTTTGCGAGATGTCAGCGATTAGAAAGTAGGTGTGTATCTGACGCTTTACTGGCAAATGCGGTCTACACACAGCTGCCAGCAAGCATAGCAAGGCGGCCCATAAAAGCAGGCTGTCACGGTGTTTGTACAGGTGCTTTTGCCAGTCTTGCATGAAGTGGCTTAACTCCGCTTATTGAAAGTGGTTGTCATGTGCGACGGATTCACTCTGTGTCATTAATCTGGCCTGAATCTGACGACGGTATAGGCGTAGGTTGTGCTGTATGTGGCGTAGCGGATGACGACTGGCATAGGTGCCCAATATACACAGCACAGCAAAGGTTGCCAGTATCCAGTCTAGAGGCAGTGGTGCAATGTCACGTCGAGCAGGCTTTTGCGCATTCATGGCTTGCAACACTGTAAAGGTGCTATCGCCCTTGATGAACTTTGCGCCGATTTCCTGTGTTATCGATTGCAGGTATTCAGTCGCCAGTTTGGAAATAAAGCGGTCATGTTCGCCAACGGCCACGTTGTCATCACGCACACCCAGTGTGCTTTCAGAAATTTGTGCAATGCCTGGCTGCATGGCAAAACTCTCGTTAGACCAGTAACCGATGACTTGATTGTCCTCACTCAACTTGGGAATAGCGACACCTTCCTCGCTACCAATTCCAACAAAAATCCAGTCATTACCGCCCTGAAACTCGGCCAAACTTTTGGTGTTAAAGGCATGCAATTTGGGCGCCTCTTCACCATCGGTAAAGTAAACCACTTGCGCTGGTTCCGGCATAGCGCGTACTACCTTGGCCGTGACATACAGGCTTTCACGTAACCGGCTATTGCCAGACCAGGCCATACGCCAATCGAGGTGGGAGATGGTGTCCTGAATCGCAGCAAAGTTTTGGCAAACCTCAATCGGTGCATACATGGCGGCTACTGCGTTACCGGCAAACAAACCGATACTGACTTTTGTACCACAGGGCAGGGAGGCCACCACTTCATGCATCATGTGCTGCATATAGGCCATGCGCGTTACCGTCTTGCCATTAACTTTCATGTCAGACGCATTCATGCTCTGTGAAATGTCTGCCACCAGAAAATAGGTGTAAATATTGTGTCTGAATGGAATGGTTGGGCGCATGACGGCGCCCAATAACAGCAGTAGCGCCAATGCCAGCAATGCGCTGTCTCGATGTTTTATAAATATTCTTAACCAGTGTGTCATCATCGTTATTAGGTCCCAAGCATGAAGCGTGATTGATCCATGGACATTAAGGCAGACCGTTAGGAATGTTGCCCATAATCAAGCCTGGGTTATCGGATTCACCAACGCCAGGTGTAGGTTTTTCTGGCAGCAGGCTAATGACACGGTCAAAATTGCGACGGGTACCCCAGTGATGGTTATCGAGCTTAAGCGCGTTTTTGTAGGAGCTCATGGCCTGGGTTAGCAGGTACTCGGTCTCGTCACGGGTGGAGTTGTCATTACCACCGGTCACCTGCAAGGCTTTCAGGAAAAACATATTGCCGATGTTGTGCAGAACTGCGGCACGTTGCTGTGTAGTGCCCGTGTCCAGCATTTTTGAATAGAGCAGCGTGGCTTCTTTGTAGCGTTCATTTTTCGCCAGCCAATAGGCCACCGCAAATTTGGCTTCAAAACTCTGCTGGTTGGTTTGTGGTGTTTTGGCCGTGCTCACTGCTTCGTTAAAAGCGTGTATTTGTTGTATGCGTTGCCAGCTGGTCACCATGGTGGCCAACGCAGCCACTGCCACAATAACGAGTCCGATAGAGAGTTTTTTTACGCTGAGCGCCATGTTTTAATCTCCAGATATTTGACTGCCAGCAGAACGGCAATCATGACAATTGCAATCCAGTAACACACATTGGTGTAATCGTGGCCAGGTATTTTTTCCATGTAACGAATCTGCTTTTTTTCTTTACTGTTAATGTCCGCAACGGCTGCTTCCAGTGATTTGGGGTCCGAAGCCTCATAGGCGTTAAACGGTGTACGCAAGGTTTGGAAGTATTGCAACAACAGTACTTCAGTCGGCACGTGACCGTCATATCCACTCGCACTGTACTTGGGGTCGAAAATGGTCACACCATTGGGCTGACGTAACACAATCCAGTACAGGCTGATGTTGTAGCGTTGCAGCCATTCTCGCAGTTTTTGCTGCACCATGTCGCCCACGCGTCCGGCCCCGTCAGAAATGAGAATAATGGCGCGCGAGCCCGAGTCTGGCACTTTTTTGAACAACTCGATGGCAGCGGTCAGGCCACCACCAATATTGGTTTGAAATAACGAGTTACCCGCAGTGGCCTGCACTGCTGACAGCACCGCCTCTTTGTTTTCGGTCAAGGGCAAAACATACATGGCCGAGTTACTGAAGGTAATCACCCCCATCATGTCGTTGTTGCGGCCTTTCACAAAGTTGGTAATGATACGCGCCGCCGCCACTGATTTAGTTTCACCAACATGGCCTTCTTTATCGCCGGCAAACGGGTCATCCATACTGGCACTGCGGTCTAGTACCAAGCCAATTTGTGCGCCAATACCCACGCGCTCAACCTGCTGTTCCAGCGAGTGCGGACCTGCCAGACCAAGAATAATAAAGGCAATGCTCAGTGTGGCCAGTATTTTCAGCAACAGGCCGATCAGTCTGGACAGCGGGTCTACCGGCAACAGACCGACCCAGGAGTAATGCTTGCTGTGCGCGCGTTCCAATAGCAGAGGCAACAATGCCAATGGCAATGCCCATAATAGCCAGGGGTTGGTAAATGCCATATTACTTCACCTCTGGACGCAGACCGCGTTCACAATCACGCATGTGGCGGCAGAACTGCTTTAACCATTGCTTGGCTGGCATGCCCAGCGCCGGGTCGGCTTTGCTGTCAAAAAACACTTGTCTGGACAGGCCAAAGAAACGCTCGATTTCAGGTTTGGCCGGGGCATAAGCTGGTTTTTCCTCGATAAAACGTTCAACACTGTTGCCAAATACACTGTGTCCAGCCACCTGTTGGATGGCGCGGTGTACAGCACTCACAGCCTCCTGCAAGCCTTGTTGGGTATCCGGATATTTACTGACCTGACGGTAGGCTTTGGCAAAGGCGCCACCCATTCTGGGCAGCCAACTGTACGCGCCAAAAATATACAATAAGCCCAGCAAGCTCAGTGCCAGCACGACCGCTGCTGCATTCAATATGCGGTAGTCTGTTGCTGTGCTGAGGGTAAACGGCTTGATAAACGGACTCATTTCCTGCTTCAGGTTGACTTCACCGTACACTGACAATGGTGAAACGCGGAAAGTAAATGGCTGAAACTGAAACTGTCTGATTTCTTTTTTGGCGTTGTGTCTGAGTTTGACGACTTCACCTCTGAGCAATGCCGGTTTGGCAACGCGCGCGGATTTGAATACCTGATACACCAGATGGATGGTGTGGGTAGTGCTATCGGCATGTGGCTCGGTTTCCACATCAATGGCGGCCAGTTCAATGCCCGATACCTGACCACGGTAACGGTGTTCATAGCCCACAATCGGCAATGATTCCGCGATCAGTTCGTAGGGTTTTTTTACTGTGATGACCAGCGTGCGTTCCAGTTTGTCACCCACAACATAGCCACTGTCGCGGCTGGGGTTCAGCTCCTTCACGCTGACATAACGGCTGTCTACAGTGGGTAACACAACATCGGCCTGGCTGGTGCCGGCCAGTATCAGCAGACTGCAAGCCAGATAAGCACGGGTAAGTAGGGGGAACAATCTCATGAATGTTAGTCCTTAAACAGCCACATACTGGTGGAAGTATTCGGTGAGCAAATCCGCATCAAAGCGGTTTTCCACGTAAAACGGCTGCATATCAAATTTCATAAACAAATCGGCTATCGCCTGACGTCTGGCTTCAAATGCATCCAGAATTTTCTGTCGGTAACTGGCACGCAGGAACAAGGTGCGCCGCTCACCGGTTTCAGGGTCATTGATGGCAGTCACACCAAACTCGGGTAAGTCTTTGTATTCAGCACTGTTCCATAAAATCACTGGCACGATGTGGTGACGAAGCATCAATAACAGAGCCTCTTCC
>CAYYBN010000096.1:0-7174 GCA_964470225.1 uncultured Methylotenera sp.
GATGGCGAATGATGTCTTCATGGGGTTTCCTGCAATTCCAACGTTTTGGTCTGGATGGTCCATTCGCCGCTGTCGGCGTCTTGTATGGTTTCGCGTATGGTCATTTCATAACGCAGGCTGCGCGGGTTTTCGGCCAGCGCAGTAATTTGTCCAAAGTGCTCGCCGACATAATTGCCGGTATGCACTTGCACAATCTGGTTATCCGGGGTTTGCAACATGGCAAAGGTTTTCTGCTTTTTACTCAATACGCCAACAAACTTCAGGCTTTCCAGTGGATAAGCCTCCAATGGCTCGCGCGTGCGTTGCAGGTCGGGCTGGTTCACACTATTGACGCTGGCCTTGCGTGGCACAAACGGGTCATGCAACTGACCATCAGCGTTATACGGAAACGGTACAAACGGCTGTACCTTTGGCAAGGGTGGAATCGGTGTGACCGGCTGTTGTTCGGCCGCTTGCAGCCATTCACTCAATGAGGCCTCGGGCGCACGCTGACAGCCGCTCATCATTATCACTGGCAAAGCCAGCAGCAGGCAGAAAGGCAAGGGGCGATGCATGACAGTACTCATGGTTTAGCGGCCTTTTTTTCCATGGCTTTACGGGCGGCGATTTCGGCATCGTCGAGGTAGCGGTAGGTTTTGGCCGTGGCCTCCATCACCAGCCAGTCGCGGCGGCTTTTGTCATTGGCGGCTTTGTCATCGCGCACACCGGCGGCCAAGTGTGGCTGAATTTGCACATCATTCAACGTAACGATACGTGGCAGGCGAGAGACGGCAGTGGTAAAGGCGCCCAGTGCGTGGTAACGGCCCACCACCCGGATAAGAATCGGTTTTTCAGCATAAAAGCCTTCGTAGTGCTCTTCTTTGGGCACGAACGATTCAAACGACAAACCCTGCTCCAGCCCGGCCTGGTTGATGTCGGTTAACAAACCGTCCATTTCCGATTTATCGGGCAACTGTTTCAGCAAGGTGCCAAAGGTGTGCTGAATGTCCTGCATCTGCTGTTGATACGCTTTAATCTGGATGGCTTGCATGTTTTTGGCCATAAACTCGTCGCGTAAGGCGGTTTCTTTAGCCGCCGCCTCGCGCACTTGCTTGAGCTTGGGGTTTAACAGGCTGGCATAGCCCATCACCAGCAAAGCCGCAGCCAGCAACGTCAGCAGCACGGCCTTCATTGGCCATGGCAGGTTACCGGCGGTTTTTAGATCAATCTGGTTGAAGTCTTGTAATTGCATGGTCAGGCTCGCTAATGTGCCGCGCTAGCAGGAGGCGTAGGAACCTGCGCGGAGGCCGGGCTGGCGGCGCTGGCTGGCGCCGGATTCAGGTTGACCTTGAGCACAAACTCAAATTGGCGCAAGGCGTTTTGCCCTTCGCTGGCCTTGATTTCCAGCAGGTTGGGGGTTTGCATGCGCTGTGATTCACCAAGGTTGTGTACCAGCGTTGCCACCCGCGCATTGGTATCGGCGACGCCTTTAATTTCAACTTCGTTACCCTGTTGTTTTACGCTGCGCAAAAACATGCCTTCTGGCAATTGGCGGGCCAGTTCGTCCAGCAGCCAGACGGCCTGATTACGGTTGATTTGCAGGTTTTCGACGATGGATTTACGGTCCAGCACCAGCTCGATTTGTTCTTTGAGGTGCTTGATGGAAGCGATTTTGCCATCCAGCGCGGCAATTTCTTCAGTCAGGCGCTGGTTACGTTGCTGCTGCTGACTCAAACGGTTATTCAGATACAACCAGCTAATACTCAGCACGCCAGCAGTGGCCACCGCCACCAATACGGCCAGTAACCCAAACTCACGTTGCCGCTCAGCGCGTTTGAGCTGGCGGTGGGGTAGCAGGTTGATGCGTATCATGCCTCTACCCCCCGTAATGCCAAACCACAGGCAATCATCAGCGATGGTGCCTCTTTGGCTAACTGGTTCTGATTGACCTTGCTGGCAATGGTCATGCCGGCAAACGGATTCACCGCCTGGGTGGCAATACCGGTTTTCGCTTGCACAGCCGGGGCCAGCCCTTCCAGTACGGCTACGCCACCGGCCAGCAATAAATGGTCGAGACGGTTGTATTGGGTAGAGTTGGTAAAAAACGAGACGGCACGGCTGATTTCATCCACCAGCGTCTGCATAAACGGTTGCAGCACCTCCTCGGCATAGTTGGCCGGCAGCGTACCGTTACGCTTGGCTTTCTCGGCCTCTTCGGCCGACAAACCAAAACGGCGCTGAATTTCCTGCGACAACACCACACCGCCAAACGCCTGCTCACGTGTAAACACCGATTGTGCGCCGACCATGACATCCAGATGCATGGTGTGAGCGCCAATATCGACGATCATGCTGGTGGTGTGTTTGTTTTTCTCGGTAAACTGACGTGCCAGATACAGATAGGCCTGTTCGGTGGCAAAGGCATCCACATCCAGCACACGCACCTTGAGGCCAGCTTCTTCAGCCACGGCCACGCGGTCATCCACTTTTTCCTTGCGGGCGGCAGCAATAAACACGTCGACCAAATCGGCCGATTTACCGACTGGCCCCAGCACCTGAAAGTCGATATTCATTTCTTCCAACGGAAACGGCACATACTGGCTGGCCTCGCTTTCCACCTGTAATTCCAGTTCTTCTTCGCCCAAACCGGCCTGCATTTGTACGCGTTTGGCAATCACAGCCGATGAAGGCAAGGCCAGTACGACCTGCCGTACCCGACTGCCGAGTTTGCGCCAGGCCAAGCGTATCACTTCGGCCACCTGGGTCAGGTCTTGAATATTGCCATCGCTAACGCTGCCTTTGGGCAAAGGCAAGCTGGCATAGCTTTCCAGGCGATACTGGTGCTTGCCAACCATGGTCAATTCCACCAGCTTGATGGCCGTCGAGCTGATATCCACACCGATACAGGTGGTGTGCTTGCGTTGTAATAAGCCAAAATTCAACGGTGGTGTCCTTCAAAAATTGAGCGGTAAGGCCTGATACGCATCAACTATGCCAGTTTTGTTTTACTGCACTTGCAGTGGGCGTGATGAAGGCATGGTCGGCGATTATTTGCATGATTCCATAATTAACTGCCAATGAATTTGCAAAAAAAGATTACAATCTGGCTGTACTTCTCATGATTAACAAGTTGCCGGCATGAACCCAAAACACTGGTTACAGTCCCTGCTATTCTTTTCCGTGATTGCAAGCCTGATTGCCGCCGCTTTGCTGGTGTTGCTGGTCAGCATCCTGTATCCCACCCTGCCATCGCTGGAAGCGCTGACCGATTACCGGCCAAAACTGCCCTTGCGTGTATATGCTGCCGGTGGCGAACTGATCGGCGAATTCGGTCAGGAGCGACGCGCCTTTGTGTCGATTGAGCAAATTCCGCAAGTCATGAAGGACGCCATTCTGGCGATTGAAGACCGGCGCTTTTACAGGCATGGCGGCATAGACACCATGGGCATTTTGCGTGCCATTCGTAATAACTTAACTGGCCGTGGTCACGAAGGCGCCAGTACCATCACCATGCAGGTGGCGAAAAACTTTTTTAGCTCCCCCGACACGCCACGCAACCTGTTCACCAAAATTAAGGAAGCCTTGCTGGCGATTAAAATCGAGCATGCCATCAGCAAAGATAAAATTCTTGAGTTGTACCTGAACCAGATTTATCTGGGCGAACGTGCCTATGGCTTTGCGGCAGCGGCCAAAACCTATTACAACAAAGACTTGCAAACCATCAATCTGGCCGAAGCCGCCCTGTTGGCTGGCTTGCCCAAAGCCCCTAGCCATTACGACCCGTACATTCACCCCGACCATGCCATCAAGCGTCAGCACGAGGTATTGCGTGACATGCTGCGTTATGGCTTTATCGACCAGCCGCAATTTGATATTGCCATGCAAACCCCGCTCAAGTTTCAGTCGGCCAAACTGGTACAACCGCTAGGCACTGAATACATTGCCGAGCTGGTGCGTCACTCGCTGTACC
The DNA here is from genome assembly GCA_964470225.1 of uncultured Methylotenera sp. Lineage (GTDB taxonomy): Bacteria > Pseudomonadota > Gammaproteobacteria > Burkholderiales > Methylophilaceae > Methylophilus. The sequence goes on from CAYYBN010000096.1 coordinate 3,950, forward strand.
AGCGGTTTGGCGAACAGATTTATACCAGCGGCTACCGCGTGTATACCAGCATCTTGCAAAAGAACCAGATTGCCGCCAATGATGCCATGTTGCAGGGCATCATCAGCTTTGAGCTACGGCATGGCTTTCGTGGCCCGGAGCGAATTATTCCTTTGCCTGCTGGCCAGTTGAGCAGCGAAAGTGCCAGCACCATGCTGCGCGATTTTGTCACTTATAACCAGTTTGTGCCGGCTTTGGTCACCCATGTTGCGCCCAATTTGCTCACCGTGGTCACCAAACGCGGCCAGGTACTCACCTTGCAGGACAAGTCAATTTTGCTGGTGAAAAATCACATGGAGAAAAAAGCCGGCGCCACCACCACACTGATACGCGGGGCGGTAATTCGCGTTTACCGACAAGGCGATGACTGGCAAGTGGTGCAGTTACCTGAGGTAGAAACCAGCTTTGTATCACTGGACCCAACCACCGGCGCGGTGCATGCACTGGTGGGTGGGTTTAGTTATGAGCGGAATAAATTCAACCATGTCACGCAGGCGAGGCGCCAGCCCGGCTCTAGCTTTAAACCGTTTATTTACTCGGCAGCACTGGAAAAAGGCATTACCCCGGCCAGCATTTTTGAAGATGGTCCGATCAGCTTTTCGGCCGCCGAAACCGGCAGTGGCGACAGCTGGGACCCCCACAACTATGATGAAAAATATGCGGGCCCCATGCGTTTACGCGACGCATTGGCGCAATCCAAAAACACGGTGTCCATCCGCCTGATGCATCACATCGGCGCCCAATATGCGCAGGGTTATATCCAGAAATTCGGCTTTAGCGGCAAAGACCACCCGCCCTACCTGTCAACTGCGCTCGGTGCGGGCACCACCACGGCCTGGCAACTGGCTGCAGCCTATGCCACGTTTGCCAATAGCGGTTACCGCGTACAACCCTATTTGATTGAAAAAATTATCAGCCCACAAGGGCGCGTCATCGAACAAGTGCAAGCCAGCCGTCATGTGTCTAGCGAACGCGTGATAGACCCGCGCAATGCCTTTATCATCACCAGCATGCTGCAAGAAGTTATACGCTCCGGCACTGCCAAAGCGGCTTTGTCGTTACGCAGAACCGACATTGCCGGCAAAACTGGTACCACCAACGACCAGCACGATGCCTGGTTCGCTGGTTATTATCCAAAAGAAGTGGCCGTGGCCTGGATGGGGTATGACAACCCGAAAAACCTCGGTCGCGGCGAGACTGGTGGTCGCGCCGCCCTGCCCATATGGATCAAATACATGCAAAGCACCATGCAGGGTGTACCCATGTTTCAGTACAAGGTACCCGATGGTGTGCTGCAACTAAAAATTGATGAAGTGTCCGGGGCACAAATTAATGAAGACGAGCCCGGCATTTATGAATATTTTTACGAGGAGCACCTGCCCTCGTCCAATCCAGAAACGCTACCTGATCTGGTGAACCCCGAAGACGAAGTCAATGAGCCGCCAGCTGACCATGAGCCTTCATTTTTGGAGCGTCTGATGGGCAGTGGTGACCACAGCAACGATGACCGCAAACTACCGGTTAATCCGGCAGCCCGCATACTCAGCCCTAACGGATAAACAGGCCACACCATGTTTGATGACCACACCGACCTCAGACAAGAAATTGCCCTCTCGGCTGCCCGTTTGATGTACGAAGAAGGCATTAGTGACTATGGTCGCGCCAAACGCAAAGCCATCAAATCATTGGGTCTGTTACACGACGTACCACTCCCCACCAACTCGGAAATTGACGAAGCCCTTCGCGAATATCACGCCTTATACAGCGACGAGCAAGACCTCGCCCATCTGCATAACTTGCGCATGGCTGCGCTGCACACCATGCGCCTGCTGCACAAATTTCAGCCACACCTGACCGGCATGGTACTGGAAGGCACCGCTGGCCCGCATGCCGATACCGACATACACGTATTTGCCGAAAGCGCCAAAGAGCTGGAAATTTTTTTGCTCAACCAGAATATTCCATATCGGCTAGATGAACAGCAATACCGCTTTTCCGACCGCCCCAGCAAACAAAAACACGACCTGCTACGCAAACGCGTACCCGTCGTACTGGTAGAAACCCGCTATGGCACCCAGCGCATTAGTATCTTTGAGGCGGATGATATACGCAGCGCACCGCGCAAAAACGGGGAAAAATCGGGCATACATCGGATGACATTGGCACAGGTGGAAAGCTTGCTCAAGCCGGATGTGTTGTAATTGCTCGGATCACTATTTCATTCTACCAGCGTATTGATAGCCGATTAAATCTACGGTCAGCTAAGATAGCTGATGGTGGCGATGCGAGGTCGGGTGAGTTTAGAAGCAAAAATGTGAAGTCAATTGAGTCTGGCCAGGCTGCTTCTATTCAAGCTGCCGCACCCGGTGTGGTAGTGCAGATGCTTCTGCGCTTGCCAGTTATCGACAATGTCACGCAGGCTGCAACGCCCGGTTAACTGGGCAAAAGCCAACCCGACAAACTGTGACCAGCGCGAGGTTTTACGTAAGCGTTGACCGCTGTGATGCTTGCTGGCGATGGTTTCAAATTCATGTCTACCCACCAGTTTGAGCAATTGGGAGAGAATTGTATTAGAATGACTCATGGTTTGGATTTCCTATGTAAATCAATGTCTTGAGAACACATTGATTTTACCAAAGGACTTCCAAACCGCCTCATTTATTCGTCAAATTGTGGGACAGCAGTGAGTCTGACCCTATTGATTGGATTCATAAAATGAAAAAAGCAACGCTCGTTTTCACGCCGTCATTGGGACGGCTACTTAATAGTTAGCAACCCATAGTTCCAAGGAACGAAAATGAAGCATATTGAACCAAAGGTTTTACAAAAATCATTTACGTGTCCACATTGTGGAGCTATTGCACAACAAGAGTGGTGGTACTTGGGGCTAGATAAAACAAATTATTCAGATCCGCAATATAGTCCGCTGAGAGTTGGAAAATGCACTCATTGCAATAAAAACACCATTTGGCTAAATGAATTAATGTTACATCCAGCCTTTGGAAAGGCACCTCAACCAAACTCAGAAATGCCGCAAGAAGTAGCCGAGTACTATATTGAAGCAGCCGAAATATTTACACGTTCCCCTAGGGCAGCATCAGCCTTGCTAAGACTTGCAATACAGGTTCTTTGTAAAATGCTGGGAGAAAAAGGAAAAAATATAAACGACGACATAGCGTCATTAGT
>CAYYBN010000097.1:0-1191 GCA_964470225.1 uncultured Methylotenera sp.
TTCGGTTTGCAAGAGTATCCATTCTCGATTACGCCAGATACAGGCTATTACTATGCTACCCGCAGTTTGCAAGAAGCCCTGAATACACTGCTGGTGGCTATCGAGTCGGGTGAGGGCTTTGTCAAAATCGTCGGCGAAGTCGGTACAGGTAAAACCCTGTTATCACGTTGTCTGCTCAAACAACTGCAAACCCACTGCCAGCTGGTGTTTATCCCCAACCCCTATCTGGACCCACATGCTTTGCTGATGACACTAGCCAGTGCGCTGGGTGTGGCGTTTGAGCCGCAATTTACCCACCATGATTTGATGGACGCCCTGAACTGTCGCTTGTTGGCCTATGCCGAACAAGCCAAACCGGTAGTGGTGTGCCTGGACGAAGTGCAGGCCATGCCGCTGGAAACACTGGAAGCCTTGCGTCTGCTCAGTAATCTTGAAACTGAAAAGCGCAAACTGCTGCAAGTGGTGATTTTTGGCCAACCCGAACTGGAAACCCGCTTGAATCACCCTTCTATTCGCCAGCTGCGGCAACGGATTGCCTTTGAGTATACCTTGCAGGGTTTGCTGTGGTCGGAGCTGGGTTATTATTTGCAACACAGGCTCCGCGTCGCTGGCTATAGCGGTGGTATGCCCTTTTCCAATGCCAGTATGCGGCTGCTGTACCGCTATGCCAACGGCATTCCGCGCTTGTTGAATATTCTGGCGCATAAGGCCATGTTGTCTGCTTATGGCCGCGGTGCGCAGCGTATTGGTGTTGAAGATGCCAAAGCTGCTATTCTGGATACGGTCCCCAGTGTGCGCGCGCAACGACCATGGTGGCCGGGCGGTTTTCGCTGGTGGTTACACTGGCATAGCGCGCTCGCCAGTCTGGGTCAATAACCGTCACTGCACAAGGCATAGGGTATGAGTCTGATTAATCAAGTATTGCAGTCTGTCGAGCAGCGGCAACAACCGGCCTCGATGGCTTTGCGGCCAGTGTTGCCAGTCCACACGCCAACAGCCAGCCTGTGGCGAGGCTTGCGCTGGCTGCTGCTTGCGAGCATATTGTGTTGGGCAGTCTGGTCCGGGTTTACCAACTTACAAGGCTGGCTGGCTGCACGCCATGGTGGCCTGCCAAATTTGCTGCATTACCTAAAAGCGATGATTTTGCCTGAAACTGGGCACAACACTGTTTCACCAGCACGGCATACCTCA
>CAYYBN010000097.1:1201-7119 GCA_964470225.1 uncultured Methylotenera sp.
GCGGGCTTGCTCCAGTTCTCCTCCGACACGCCGCCCATAGTAATGGCGTTCGATGCCAGCCCAAGGCTGGTGCGCCGGTTGAGCCATGACTGGCAATCGACGACTACCCCAGTATCACCAGGACCTGCAGTGTCACTCACACACAACGCAAAAACGCCCAGTGAGCAACCCAAGCAATCGGCTCCGCTGGAAGGGGGGGTGGTGAACCCAGTTGTGAATCTGGACACTGTTCAGTCGCAGCAAAAAGCGCAGTCTGTGGCTAGTATGGCTGCGTTACCTGCCAACTCAGCCAGTTCGAAAGGCAATGTAATCAAGCAAGTCAAACCAGACCAGACCGGCAATGAGTGGTTGCAGCGTGCCCTGGACCATGAACAAAAAGGACGTATGGCCGAAGCCATGCAGGCTGCCAGGCAAGCTGTCGCATTGGCGCCACAATCGGAAGATGCGCGCTTACTGCTGAGCACTTATCAGTTTGATGCCGGGCAGGATAGTGAGGCTATACAAACCCTGCAAGCGGGGATACAGGCACAGCCGGACAGTGCCAACCTACGTAAAGCGCTCGCGAAATGGCAGTTGGGCCATGCGCAGGCCTCGGCGGCAGTTGAGGTGCTGAAGCCGCTGGCTGCCGTCAGCGCACAGGATGCTGAGTGGCACTGGCTAATGGCCATGAGTTATCAGCAAAGTGGCCAGCATAATGCAGCATTACCCATGTTTGAACGCGCCACCAGCCTTAGCCCGGCCCAGGCGCAGTGGCTGGTCGCCTATGCTGTGTCCTCGCAAGCAGCTGGTCAAACGGCGCAAGCCCTGCTTCAGTTGCAAGCGGCCCAGAACCTACCCTTGAGTGAGCGCATGGCCGAGTTTGTGTCGCAGCGCATCCAGCAACTGTCCGAAAACGGCCAGCGCCCATGAGCACAGTCCACACACAAGCCGATTGAAACCCACGCTAGTCTTTTAACGTGCGCGCAAGTACCAATGCCGTTACTCGTTGTGCCCCAGCCCGTTTCACCACTGCGGCCAAGGCATGCATGCTGGCACCAGTTGTCATGACATCATCAACCATTAACACATGTTGTCCGTGCAGTTGGCCATGACAACTAAATGCACCGCGCAGGCTTTTTGCGCGGTCGGTCACGCTCAGCCCTTCCAGCAAAGGTGTTGCTTTTACACGTTCACAGAGTTGATTCGCCACAGGGGTCTGCCAGGCAGCCGACACGTGTTCGGCCAGTAGTGCGGCGTGTTGAAAGCCGCGCGCGCGCAAGCGCGAGGCATGCATAGGCATGGCCATGACCACATCAAATTGTTGCATAGGTGGCGCGACCACTGCCAGCCATTCACTTATCAGCCATGCCCCCACTGGTAAAGACTGGTGATATTTAAAGCGTTGCAAACATTGATTCAGCGGGTAGGCATAGCGAAATGCCACCATGGTGGCATCAAACGCAGGCGGATGTTGTAGGCAACTTCCGCAGTGTAAGCCCTGTGGGCTGGGCATGGCGCATTGCGGACAGCGGGCGGCGGTATACCACGGCAATTGCTGGCGACAGGCCTCACAGCAAAGGGCTGGACGTTCATCGCTGACAGGCATACCTATGCGCCCCCCACACAATAGACAAGGTGGACGCATCAAGTCCTGCCACGCATGTTGCAACGCGGGATACAATTGCTTAAAAAAAGCGCTGTTGTAAAAAGAATTCACCTAGGAATTTAAACTGCCTATAATAATTACCGTTTTCACTGCCTCAGGACTTATTGTTTATGGAACAAACCGCCTCCAATGCTGCATGTGGCAGCGAAACCGCTACCAGTGTGATTCAGCTTGATCGCTTGCATGGCGCTTGCGAACCACACGCGACGGTAGACCGCTGGTCTGTCGATGCCATCATGGCACTGTTTGAGCTTCCATTCAATGATTTGCTGCACCGTGCTCAAACAGTACACCGTGCACATTTTGAGCCCAACGCAGTACAGGTCAGTACCTTGTTGTCGATTAAAACCGGGGGCTGTTCAGAAGACTGCGGGTATTGCCCACAAGCGGCGCGCTACCACACCGACGTTGAAAACGAACCTTTGATGCAATTGGATGAGGTACTGGCGGCGGCCAAGGCGGCTAAAGACAGCGGTGCCAGCCGCTTCTGTATGGGTGCGGCCTGGCGTGGCCCAAAGCAGCGCGACCTGGAACCGGTGCTGAAAATGATTTCGGAAGTGAAAGCCATGGGACTGCAAACCTGCGCCACACTGGGCATGCTCAAAGATGGCCAGGCTGAACAACTGAAAGAAGCCGGGCTGGATTATTACAATCACAACCTGGACACCGCGCCTGAGTACTACGGCGATGTGATTACCACCCGTACCTATCAGGATAGGCTGGACACCCTGGCACGTGTGCGCAATGTCGATATCAATGTTTGCTGTGGAGGCATTATCGGTATGGGCGAAAGCCGCGCCCAGCGCGCCGGTTTGCTGGCACAACTGGCCAATATGGAACAGCCGCCGGAAAGTGTGCCGATTAACCTGCTGACCCAGGTGGAAGGCACACCGATGCACGGCACCGAAGCGCTAGACCCACTGGAGTTTGTGCGCACCATCGCCGCCGCGCGTATCACCATGCCCAATAGTTTTGTCCGCCTGTCGGCGGGTAGACAAAGCATGGGCGAAGCCGTGCAGGCCTTGTGTTTTATGGCAGGCGCCAACAGTATTTTTTATGGTGAAAAACTGCTGACCACCGGTAACCCGGAAGTTGAAGCTGACAACAGCTTGTTTGCCAAGTTGGGCCTCAAGAAAATTTAATGCAACTGTTGCACGACTTACAAGCCGAACTCGAGCAGCGCAAGGCCCATGGCCTGCTGCGTCAGCGCCGCTTGCTGGACTCCCCGCAGGCCGAGACCATTACTGCCAACGGCACCGCCTATTTGTCGTTTTGCAGCAATGACTATTTGGGGCTGGCCAACGACCCGGCGCTGATTGCAGCCTTGCAGGCCGCCGCGGCTGAATCTGGCGTCGGCAGCGGTGCGTCTAACCTGATAACAGGCCACCACCGCTACCATGACACGCTGGAACACGCGCTGGCTGCCTTTGTTGGCAAACCGGCGGCCTTGCTGTTTTCAACCGGCTATATGGCCAATATCGGCTTTATCAGTGCCTTGATGGGGCGTGATGATGCAGTGTTTTCTGACAAGCTGAATCATGCCTGCCTGAATGATGGTGCGTTTTTGTCGCGTGCCAGCCACCACCGTTTTCCGCATAATGATGTCGCTGCGCTGGAACGCTTGCTGGCCGCCAGCCGCGCCCGCCATAAACTGATTGCTGCCGATGGCGTGTTCAGCATGGATGGCGATATGGCGCCATTGGCTGATTATCTGGCCTTGTGCGAACGCTACGATGCTTACCTGTATGTAGACGATGCCCATGGCTTCGGCGTACTCGGGCCACAGGGGCGAGGCACACTGCAACATCTTGGACTGTCATCGCCTCGGCTGATGATGATGGGCACGCTGGGTAAAGCTGCTGGTGTGGCCGGAGCCTTTGTCGCGGCTGAGCAAGTAGTCATTGATTACCTGATACAACATGCTAACAGCTATATCTATACCACCCCGGCACCGCCGCCGTTGTCGGCTGCCTTGCTGGCCTCGCTACATGAAATCGAGCAGGGTGATGCGCGTCGTCAGCAGTTGTTTGCCATGATTACGCAACTCAGGCAGACACTCAAACTCAAGCACTGGCAATTATTACCTTCAGAAACCGCCATACAGCCTTTACTGGTCGGTGATAACCACGAGGCGCTTGCGCTCAGCAATTATTTGCAACAGCAAGGCATACTGGTGCCTGCCATTCGTCCACCTACTGTTCCGGCGGGTACCGCGCGTTTGCGTATCTCCTTGTCGGCGGCCCATCAGGCGCAGGACGTGGCCAAGCTGGTCGATGCCCTGCATGCCGCCGAAGCGGCGAGCTTGGCAGGGCATTTACAAAGTGAGCAGGCATGAGTGCGCAGGTTGAAATTATGGGGCAGGGCGAGCCACTGGTCCTGCTGCATGGCTGGGGCATGAACAGCGCCGTCTGGCAAGGCGTGGTCAAACGCTTGTTGGCAGATTACCGATTGTATCTGGTAGATTTGCCAGGCATGGGTCTGAGCAAACCGGTGTATCCATACCATTTACACACCCTGGCCGAAGCCGTGGCTGAAGTGATTCCGGGTGTTTCGAATATTCTGGGCTGGTCATTGGGTGGCATGGTGGCGCAGCAAATTGCCTTAAATCAGCCGGAGCGGGTATCACGTTTGCTGCTGGTCGGCAGCAATGCCTGTTTTGTCAGCAAACAGGGCTGGGCACATGGCATAGACGCCAGTCATTTCGAGCAGTTCAGTCAACGTTTTGCGGACGATTTTAATGCCACGCTGCTTAATTTTTTAACACTGCAATGTATGCATGCTAAAGACACGCGCAGCACCATACGCACGCTGCGTACCGCGTTTGCTGAGCGCCCTATGCCCAACCAGCACGCCATGCAGCAAGCCTTGCAGATTTTGCTGCAAGCCGACTTGCGTGCCGATGTGGGCCGCCTGTTTCAACCAACGCTGATTATTCATGGTGACCGCGACAGTCTGGCACCGGTCAGTGCCGCACATTGGCTGGCCATGCAACTGCCGCGTGCCCACCTGCGGGTGATGGCAGGTGCGGCCCATGCCCCGTTTTTATCGCACGTTGAAGCATTTTGCGACACGGTTGATGCGTTTCTCAAGAGCTAGTTTCAGTCCCTATACTCACCATGTCTGACCATTACACCCTGGATAAAACCCGTGTTCGCCAGTCGTTTCATCGCGCGGCTGCCAGTTATGATGCGACTGCTATTTTGCAACAACAAGTGCGTCAAGAAATGCTGAGCCGGCTGGAACTGGTCAAATTGCAGCCACACACCATACTCGATGCCGGTTGTGGCACCGGTCACGGCCTCAAGGCGCTGATGCAAAAATTCAAAGGTGCGCAAGGCATTGCGTTGGATATTGCGGAAGGCATGCTGGTGCATACCCGGCAGCACTTTCCACGCTACCGCTTCTGGCAGGCACAACCACATGTGCTGTGCGCCGACATAGAGTGCTTGCCATTGGCCACCGCCAGCATTGATTTGGCTTGGTCTAACTTGGCCGTGCAATGGTGTAACGACCTCGATGCCGCTTTGCAAGAGTTTCGCCGCGTGTTGCGCCCCAACAGTTTGCTGATGCTGGCCACCTTTGGCCCGGATACGCTCAAGGAACTGCGTGCTGCCAGTGGCAACGGCCATACCCATGTCAGCCGCTTTATCGACATGCATGACATTGGGGATGCGCTGACGCGCAACGGCTTTAGTGCGCCAGTGCTGGATGTCATGCACTACACGCTGACCTATGACACAGTTGAGGCAGTGATGCGCGACCTCAAGGCGATTGGTGCGCACAATGCCACGGCCGGACGTGCGCGTGGCCTGTCTGGCAAAGGTTTTTTGCAGCGCTTGCGTCAGGGGTATGAAGTGTTCCGCAGCAACGGCAAATTGCCTGCGACCTATGAGGTGGTGTATGTGCATGCCTGGACCGGGAGTCAACCTTACACCGCCCCCGGTAGCAGCCCGCTGACCTTTGTCCCGCGTAAAGCCACGCAAAGCGACTAATTTATTCGCATCATGTCTGTTGCTCAGCTACCACACCACTTTTTCGTCACCGGCACCGATACCGGGGTTGGCAAAACCCATGTTAGCGTACACCTGATCCGCCAACTGGTGGCACAAGGGCATAAAGTGGTGGCGATGAAACCGGTGGCTTCTGGTTGTGAGTGGATTGATGGCGTCTGGCAAAACGAAGATGTGGCCAAGCTGATGGCGGCCAGTAATGTGGTAGCGCCACGTTCACTGGTCAACCCGTATTGTTTTGACCCGCCAATTGCCCCGCACAT
>CAYYBN010000098.1:0-7084 GCA_964470225.1 uncultured Methylotenera sp.
AGATGATGCATCAATTGGTCGACCACTACCATCTGGAGTGGGATTACGCCTGGGGCTTAGTCAACAAGGTATTTGCCTATACCAACCACACCTTGATGCCGGAAGCCCTGGAAACCTGGAGCGTAGACCTGTTCTCGCTGTTGCTGCCGCGTCATCTGGAAATTATTTACGAAATTAATCACCAGTTTTTGCAAATGGTGAATCACCGCTTCCCTGGGGATACTGATCTGTTGCGCCGGGTGTCGATTATCGACGAGTCACATGGCCGTCGTGTACGTATGGCGCACTTGGCCGTGGTGGGTAGTCATACTGTGAATGGCGTGGCGGCGCTGCACAGTGAGTTGCTAAAAACCACCTTGTTTGCCGATTTTCATAAAATTTATCCTGGCAAACTGACCAACATGACCAACGGCATTACGCCGCGTCGCTGGTTGAATCAGGCCAACCCCGGTTTGACCGCCTTGTTGACCAAACATATTGGCACTGGCTTTCAAAAAGACCTGACCCGTATCAAAGACATTGAGCCGTTTGCCGAAGATGCCGCGTTCCGTGCGGCATTCCGTGAAGTGAAAGCCGCCAACAAACAGCGTTTGGCAGACAAGATACTGGAAAAAACTGGCATCCAGGTCAGCACCCATGCCCTGTTTGATGTGCAGATTAAACGTATCCACGAATACAAACGTCAGTTGTTGAACGTGCTGCATGTGATTACGTTGTATAACCGCATCCGTTCTGGTCAGGCTCAGGGGCAAGCGCCTCGGGTGGTGATTTTTGCCGGCAAGGCGGCGCCGGGCTACTGGCTGGCTAAACAGATTATTCGCTTGATTAACGATGTAGCGGCAATTGTGAATAATGACCCGGCGGTGGGTGACCAGTTGAAAGTGGTGTTTTACCCAAATTATGAAGTCAGTGCCGCAGAAATTCTGTTCCCTGGTGCGGATTTGTCTGAACAGATTTCTACCGCAGGCACCGAGGCCAGTGGAACTGGTAACATGAAAATGGCCTTGAATGGTGCACTCACCATCGGCACGCTGGACGGTGCCAATGTTGAAATCATGGAAGAAGTTGGTGAGGACAATATCTTTATTTTTGGCCTGACCACACCGCAAGTGGCAGAACTCAAAGCCAGCAGCTACAACCCTTGGGATTATTACCACGGCAATGCTGAACTCAAGCAGGTCATCGATATGATAGGCAGCGGCTACTTCTCGGTAGAAGAACCCGGCCGCTATCAGGCCATCGTCGATACCTTGTTGCACAAAGGTGACCACTACCTATTACTGGCGGACTTTGCCGATTATGTAGCCACGCAAGAAAAAGTGTCAGCCTTATATCAGGATGCCGATGCCTGGTCATATAAGGCCATTTTGAATGTGGCACGCATGGCCAAGTTTTCCAGTGACCGCACCATAGGTGAGTATGCAGCACAAATCTGGAATGTGGCGCCATTCAAAGCCTGAACTGCTCTTTTACTCGGTGTGAAATAAAAAAGGCAAGTCTGGATGGACTTGCCCATTTTTTTGGATACACTAGGCATGATGACACAGCAACAATCATGACTTAAATTCGCTACCCAAACTCAGGAGAATCGTAATGAAAAAAATCAGCATGTGGATGTTCGCTTTACTCGCTTGCCAGGCACAGGCACTGGACCTAAGAGGCGTTGGCGATATTATTCAGCAGGCTGGTGGGGTGGCCAATACCGCCATCGGCACATCTGCCGGCGTGGCCACTACGGCGGTAGGGGCTTCGACTGGCATTGCGAGCACCACAGTGAACAGCTTAAGCCAACAGGAAACCTCGGATGGTTTGAAACTGGCGTTGACGCAGGGTGTGTCGAAAGCGGTGAATATGTTGGGCACCAACGATGGTTTTATGGGCAACAAAGAGGTCAGAATTCCGTTGCCAAAATCGCTGAAAAAAATTGAAAAAGGCATGCGTATGGTGGGCATGGGCGATCAGGCTGACGAGTTGATTCTAAAAATGAACCGGGCGGCAGAACTGGCCGTGCCCGAAGCGAAAAACCTGCTGGTGAATTCGGTGCGGCAAATGAGTCTGGCCGATGCTAAAGCCATCCTGACTGGCCCTCAAGATGCGGCCACACAATATTTTAAACGCACCACCTCATCCGACATGGCGGCAAGATTTTTACCTATTGTGCAAAGAGCCACCGCCAATGTGCAACTGGCCGAGACCTACAATCAATATGCCGAAGTGGGCAGTCGGTTTGGGGTGGTTAAAAAAGAGGATGCCAACATCAATCAATATGTCACCCAGAAAGCGCTGGATGGCTTGTATCTGATGATTGCCAAAGAAGAAGTGGCCATCCGCCAGAACCCGCTGGGGCAGGCCAGTGGCCTGCTAAAAAAGGTGTTTGGCGCGCTGTTGAATTAAGCCAAATTATTCATGTAAAAGGCCGATATTGTGGGCAAGCAGCGATGGCTTCTGTTTAAAACAGCCATGGCGTGTTCATACCATTTGTGCCATATCGACATAATTCTGTCTTTTTAATTTAATCGCTGTGTCATCGAGGGTGTTTAATCTGCAAGCATGCAGATTAAACACGCCCATCCTACACATCCCTCAGCCAGCACACTCGTGATCTGGCGTCTGTTAGACGGTAAACCTGGCCACGAGCACCAGTCCCAGGGGCTGGTCAATGCGATGCAACAACGTACGGCCTTATCGGTGGTTGATATCCCGCTTCAATCATCATTTGCGGGCTGGTTGTATTGGCTGGCCGGCACTTGGCCTGAGGGTCAGGGTTTAGCGCAGCCAGACCTGATTATCGGTGCTGGTCACACCACCCACGCCCATATGCTGGCAGCCAAACGCGCCTACGGCGGCAAAACGGTTTGCCTGATGCAACCAAGCGTACCCGCCGAACTGTTTGATGTGTGCCTGATTCCCGAGCATGATGCCTACCGCGGGCATGCCAACTTTATTGAAACGCGGGGGGTAATTAACCATATTCAGCCAGCCGCAGCCAGTGAAAAACAGCCGAATAATGTGCTGATTATGGTCGGTGGTCCCAGCAAGCATTTTGAGTGGGATGAGTTGGCTGTGGTGGCGCAGGTGTATGATCTGGTACACAAACACCCGGAAGTCAACTACCTGTTGACCACCTCCAGACGCACACCGGCCAGTTTTGTGTCGGCCATGCAACGTGTGCGCTTATCCAACCTGAATATTTACCCGTTTGCCGACACCGACAAAGACTGGGTGCAAACCATGCTCACACGCGTTTCCAGTGCCTGGGTGACCGAGGATTCGGTGTCCATGGTGTATGAAGCGTTAACGGCACAAGTGGCAGTGGGCATCATCAGTCTGCCTGCCGGCAAGTCTAGCCGCGTTAGTCGCGGCATTGAGAAACTGATAGATCGCCAACTGGTCAGCCGCTACGACCCTTATGGCCTGTATCAACAGACCATGCGTCCAGCACTGGGCTTTAACGAGGCCAGCCGCTGTAGTGAAGCACTGCTGGCTTTCAGTATGGGGGCTGACGCCAACCGTCGCCTGGGGGTCAGACTGGCTTAATTTCGCCTCAGCGTTTGTATGCGTAAGTTGACAGTGTTACAGATATTACCTGCCTTGCAGTCTGGCGGCGTGGAGCGGGGCACGCTGGAGGTGGCGGCAGCGCTGGTGGCCCAAGGGCACCGTTCGTTGGTCATGTCGGCGGGCGGACGTCTGGTGACCGAACTTGAGGCTGCCGGAAGCACGCACCTGAGCTGGGCGATTGGCCGTAAATCGCTGCTAACTTTGTTGCTCATCCCCAAATTGCGCGCCTTGTGGCGGCGTGAACGGGTGGACATCGTTCACGTGCGCTCGCGCTTTCCGGCCTGGATGGTGTATTGGGCCTGGTATGGCATGCCACCCGCAACGCGGCCACGTCTGGTCACCACCGTGCATGGCTACTATCGCCCCGGTAGGTACAGCCGCATCATGACCTGTGGTGAACGTGTGATTGTGATATCGCGGTCGATACAGGATTATGTGCAACAAGCCTACAAACTGCCGCTAGAACGCACAGACCTTATCTTGCGTGGCGTGGATACCCACCAGTTTTCTTATGGCCATCAGCCATCGGCTGAATGGCTCAACACCTGGTATCCGCAATACCCGAAAACGCGAGGGAAACGCCTGCTGGTGTTGCCAGCCAGAGTATCGCGTTGGAAAGGGGCTGAGGATTTTATTGCCATGCTGACCATCGTTTGTCAACAGCACCATGACGTGCATGCCTTGCTGGTGGGGGAGGTGGCCAAGGATAAGCAGCATTACACCAACGCGTTACAGCAAAAAATTAAGCAGTCAGGGCTGTCCGACCGCGTGACTTTGACCGGCTATCGTCACGATGTGAAAGAAATCATGGCCATGGCCAGTATCGTCTATTCATTGTCGCTAGAACCTGAGGCGTTTGGCCGCACCACGCTGGAGGCACTGAGCCTGGGGGTGCCTGTCATCGGTTATCAGCATGGCGGTGTTGCCGAACAATTGGCCCTACTCTTGCCTGAAGGGGCAGTGACAGTCGGCCATGTGGCCGAGGCGGCCATGTTGACACTGCACTGGTTACGCCAGCCTCCGGTGGTGTTGCCCAACATACACTTTTCATTACAGGTGATGCAGGCCAAAACCCTGGCGCTTTATCAACAATTGATGACAGATGCTGGGGCTGGTTTGCCAAAATGAGTATGAGCATGACCTTGCGCACAGTCTTTGAACGTGTGCCACCTGGGCGGCACGTGCTGAGTGTCGCCAGTTTGCTGCTGGCCATGCTCATGCTGGTGTGGAGTCCGTTTTCTGGAGGTAGTCGCTTGCCAACCATGCTGCTGGCTTTGCTGGGTGGCGTGTTGTTGCTCAACGCCCGTGCAAACTTGTTCAAACAGCTTGCCATGCAACGCTGGACCAGCTTGTTTCTGTTGTTGTGGCTACCGATGTGGTTATCTTTGTGGCATTCGTTTTCGCCCGGTGACACCTTACAGGCCGTGGCCTGGTTTGGCCTGATGTACCCGGCGGGCATCGCCCTGATCGCTGGTTTGCAACCAGCCTCACACCGTCGCTGGTTTGCAGTTGCTATGAGCGCGTTAATGGCGCTATGGATACAGGACAGTGCTGTGCAATATCTGTCAGGCAGCGATATGTTGGGCAACGCACAAACCGTCGATGGACGTATCACTGGCATGTTTAGCGACCTGCACCAAGGCCTGTTGATGCTGACCCTGCTGCCATTGGTGTTGGATGATTTGCGTCGTCGGCTGGCCTGGTTGGCCTGGGCCATGTTGCTGGTGGGTGGTTTGGTCATCGCCCTCTCTGGCGCACGTGGCTATCTATACCTGTATGGATTAATGCTGTTGTTGGGCCTGTGGCGAGCCCAAGCCGGCTGGAAAGCCTGGTCATTGCTGTTGTTGCCACCGCTGCTGGCGCTGCTGGTGTCTGTGCTCAACCCGCAACTGGCCAAACTCAAGCTGGAAAATACGGAGGTGATTGTCGCCAGTCAGTTGACGACCTTTGAGCGCATCAACCAGGCCTTGAGTCAGCGCCTGCTGTTATGGGAAACCGGTGTACATATGTTCATATCCCAACCAGTCACCGGCATTGGTAGCCATACCTTTAAGCGGGCTTATCCTCACTATGCCAGTCGTGCGCAGGACCCTTTTATCCACGCGCCTACCCATACGCACCATATTTATATCGAGTGGCTGGCCGAAACAGGCACTGTAGGCGGACTGGCTCTGCTGGGTGTAATCATGCTCTGTGTGCGCTGGTTCAGGCAGGCAGAACTGCGCTACAAGCAACAGGCATGGCCGTTTGCATTGCCTTTAATGGCCATCTTCTTTCCGCTGAACACCACCCAACCGATGTTGGTGCCGTGGTGGTTTCCGGTACTGATGTTGCTTTGTTGCGCCATGCTGGCCAGTTTAGAGGGAGGCTCGCATGACGCGACCGCTTAAAGTGTTGCGCTTTGAAGATGCCGACTGTTTTACGGCCAAACTATCGCCTGATATGGTGCGAAATTTACCAGCGGACACGCGCATACAACGCATCCTCATCCTCAAATGGGGTGGCATGGGCGACATCGTCATCAGCACCACCATCATGCAAGATATCCGGCTGGCGTTTCCGCATGCCACGTTGCATCTGAATACCTCGCCCGCTTGGCAAGCGCTGTTTGCGCAGGATACCCGGTTTGACCGGGTGTGGAGTCTCAACCTCGCTCAGAAAAAAGGGCGCTGGCGGGTGTACAGGCAATGGCTGACCGAGGTGTTGGCCATGCGTTACGATTTGATTATCGACCTGCAAACCAACGATAAAAGCCGCGCCTTGCTGGCCAGCCTCAAGCTTTTGAGCAAAGCACCGGTGGTGTTATTAGGCAATCACCCATTCTTTCCTTACACCTTGCGTCAACGCCAACGCCTGCCGCAGGCGCATGGTCTGCAACTGATGCAGCAAACCTTGCTGACGGCGGGTATTCCGCTGCGCACGTTCAGCCCCAGTTTGCAAATTGATGCGCAAACGCAGGCCAATGCCGAGCAGTTGCTGGCTAAACATGGCTTGCAATCGCAGAACTTTGCGGTCTTTTTATGTGGCAGCCACGCGGGTGGGCGAACCAAGCGTTGGGGGGCCGCCCATTATGCCGCGCTAGCGCGCTCCTTTACCGGGCATGGCCAGCAGGATGTTTCAACGCAGAGTGAGGCATGGCTTGCCGATATGCAAGCCCATCCGCGCCCACCCGCCAAGGTGAATAGGGTGGTGTTGTTGGGTGGCCCTGACGAGGCAGACGAATGCCACGCCATCGCCAAGCAGTACCCTGAGCACGTGGTGAATTTATGCGGACACACCCGCTTGCTGGAGGTGCCGGTGATTTGTCAGCATGCCAGCCATATTGTGGCCAATGACACTGGTACCGCGCATCTGGCCGCTGCCAGCCGCACACCGATGACGGTGATTTGTGGCCCGACCAATCCGCTGCGGGTCAAGCCGCCGGGGCCACAGGTGCAGGCCATACAACTGGATGTAACCTGTAAAAACTGTTATTTCAAACAGTGTAGTCATCACAGTTGCATGCAGCAACTGACGCCGCGCCAAG